>NZ_JBANBA010000060.1:0-55980 GCF_059803475.1 Bradyrhizobium sp. UFLA05-89
CGATGCCTTCACCCCCGAGGAATGCGCCAACTACCTCAAAAATTCAGGCTATCGAACTTAATGCCATCACGCTTTAGTTGGGAGTTTGCATGATGGGGATCGAGCTTTCGTTCTCATGCGAAACGGGAGGTGTCTTGAACGCGTAGCCTGCATGCAGCGAAACCGAGTGCGGGGAAACGTCACCCCGGATTACGCTGCGCTCCATCCGGGCTACAGGTCCAAACCATCACTCGATGATCGGCACATGCCTTGCAGCCGTGCGCGGCACCGTGCCGTCGAGGCGCGGGTCGTCGGCGATCTCGATCTGATAACGGAAGGCGCGGAAGCCTGAGCGCTGGTAGAAGGCGAGCGCTGAGGGATGATCGAAGGTGCAAGTGTGCACCCAGACGCGGCGCAAGTCGCGAGACCACGCGAGCTCCATCGCGCGGTTCATCAGGAAACGCGCAGCGCCAGTTCCGATCAATCCTGCAGTGACGCCGAAATAGACCAGCTCGCACTGGCCGGCCTCGCGGAAATCCAGCTCCAGCAGACCTTCGTCGCGACCGTCCACGACCAGCGCATGGATTTCTATTCCCGGCGCGTGGATGACCGCGGCAAGCTCCGCCTCGTTCATGCGTCCCCGCGAGAACCACAGCCATTCTTCGCCGACGCGGCGGTAGAGATCGCGGTACCAGTAGAGCGCTGGAGCGTCGACTTTGCGCAGGGTCCACGTACGGGAAGGATCATCCCGGTGCATGGGCCGCGCGGTCATCTCCAGATGGGTGACGACCGTGGCGATCTTCCCGCTCGGCACGTCCGAATAGCCGTCGGGGAGGATCATTCGCCGCTCACTCTCCCTCGTCGCTCGCGAGCACGCCCTTCACCGCGCGGGCCCAGCCGGCGAGCTTCCGCTCGCGCGTCGCCTGGCTCATGCTCGGCTTGAAGCGGTGCTCGAGGCGCCAGTTGTCGGCGAATTGCGTCGGCTCGGGATAGACGCCGGCATTGAGGCCGGCGAGATAGGCCGCGCCCAGTGCCGTGGTCTCCTGGATCACGGGGCGGTCGACCGGTGCATCCAAGAGATCGGCGAGACGCTGCATGGTCCAGTCCGACGCCGTCATGCCACCGTCGACGCGCAAGACCACGCTCGCCGTCTCCGAGCTCGGCCAGTCCGCGCGCATCGCAGCCCAGAGATCGAAGGTCTGGTAACAGACGCTCTCCAGCGCGGCATGGGCGAGCTCAGCCGGGCCGGTGTTGCGGGTCAGGCCGAACAGCGCGCCGCGCACGCGCGGATTCCAGTACGGTGCGCCCATGCCGACGAAGGCCGGCACGAGATAGACGCTTTGCATGGAATCGGACTGGTCCGCGAGCGGGCCGGTTTCGGCCGCGTGCTTGATGATGCCGAGGCCGTCGCGCAGCCATTGCACCGCGCTGCCGGCAACGAAGATCGAGCCTTCGAGGGCGTAGGTGCGTTTTCCGTCGAGCTGATAGGCGATGGTGGTGAGGAGCTTGTTCTTCGAGGCCACCGGCGTGGTGCCGGTGTTGAGCAGGGCGAAGCAGCCGGTGCCGTAGGTCGACTTCATCATGCCCGGACGGAAGCAGGCCTGGCCGATGGTCGCGGCCTGCTGGTCGCCGGCGATGCCGCAGATCGGTATAGCGCCGCCGAACAGGTCCGGGGTGGTCTCGCCGAAGCGGAAGGAGGAGTCTTTCACCTCAGGGAGCATCGAGCGCGGCACGCCGATCAGCTCCAAGAGCTCGTCGTCCCATTCGCCGGTATGGATGTTGAACAGCAGCGTGCGCGAGGCGTTGGTAGCATCCGTCGCATGCACCTTGCCGCCGGTCAGCCGCCAGAGCAGGTAGCAATCGACCGTGCCGAACATCAGTTCGCCGCGCGCGGCCCGCGCACGGGCGCCGGGGACGTTGTCGAGAATCCAGGCGACCTTGGTGCCGGAGAAATAGGGATCGATAATCAGGCCGGTCTTCTCTGAGATCCGCGGCTCGTGGCCTTCGGCCTTGAGCTTCGAGCAGATATCGGCGGTGCGGCGGTCCTGCCAGACGATGGCGCGGTGCACGGCCTGGCCGGTGGCGCGATCCCACACCACGGTGGTCTCGCGCTGGTTGGTGATGCCGATGGCGGCAACGTCCTTGGCGGTGACGCCGGCGCTCTGGAGCGCGTCGCGACAGACCATCACGGTCGAGGTCCAGATGTCCTCCGGCTCATGCTCGACCCAGCCCGAGGCCGGGAAATGCTGCGGAAACTCGGCTTGCGCCTTCGCCGCGATGGAAATGTCGCTGCGAAACACGATGGCGCGCGAGGAGGTGGTGCCCTGATCGATGGCGAGGACGAAAGACATGGAGGCTACCTTGGGCTTTCCCCGATTAAGGGAGGTTCTTGTGTCGCGCCCAAGAAAGGGGATTGGACGGGGAAGGTCAAGGTAGCTCTCCCCTACCCTCCCCTGTATGGGGCAGCAGCTCCGCTGTTTCCTCTCACTCAGTCGTCATCGCCCGGCTTGACCGGGCGATCCAGTACTCGGCGGTAGAAGTTGCGTGAATGAACTGCCGCTGCGGGGTACTGGATGCCCCGGTCAAGCCGGGGCATGACAGTCATCGTGTGACTAGATCAGCCCGCCAGCATCCGCCACGCGGCGCTGGTGATATTCGGTGTCGCCGAACGTGTTCTCGATCATGGTCAGGCGCTTGAAGTAGTGGCCGATCTTCGCCTCCATGGTCATGCCGATGCCGCCGTGGAGCTGGATCGACTGCTGGCCGACGAACTTCAGCGACTTGCCGATCTGCACCTTGGCCGCCGCGATCGCGTTGGAGCGCTCCTTGGCGTCCTCGAAATCACCAGCCATGGCCGCGAACATCGACATCGAGCGCGCCTGTTCGGCGGCCACGAACATGTCGGAGGCGCGGTGCTGGAGGCTCTGGAACGAGCCGATCGCCACACCGAACTGCTTTCGCGTCTTGATGTACTCGACGGTGGTCTTGAGCGACTCATCCATCAGGCCGACCGCTTCGGCGCAGAGCGCGATGCGGGCTTCATCGACGACGCGCTCGATCAGCGCAAGGGAATCCTCGGGGTCACCGATCGCAGCATCGGCGCCGACCTCGACACCGGTGAGGGTGATGTCGGCAGCGTGCAGACCGTCCTGCGTCGGGTATGACTTCTTGGCAACACCCTTGGCGTTCGCCGGCACGAGGAACACGCCGATGCCGCTTTTGTCGCGGCGGTCGCCGTTGGTGCGGGCGGTGACGACAAGCGTGTCGGCGTTCTCGCCGTTCAGCACGACGAATTTTTCGCCGTCGATGACCCAGCCGCTGCCCTTCTTCTTCGCCGTGGTCCCGACATCGAAGAGATCGTAGCGCGAGTTCTTCTCGAGCTGCGCAAACGCGAGCGTCTGGCTGCCCTCGATGATGCCGGGCAGGTGCGCGGCCTTCTGCGCGTCCGAGCCGCCATGGCGCAGGAAGCCGCCGCCGATCACGACGGTTGCGAGATACGGCTCGAGCACGAGCGCCTTGCCGAGCGCTTCCATCACGATCATGGTCTCGACGCCTCCGCCACCGAAGCCGCCATCGGCCTCCGCGAACGGCAGGCCCAAGAGGCCCTGCTCGGCGAGCTTGCCCCAGATGGCTTTGCTCCAGCCGCCCTTCTCGGCCATGTATTTCTTGCGACTCTCGAAATCGTAGGAGTCGGTCAAGAGGCCGTCGACACTGTCCTTGAGAAGCCGCTGCTCCTCGGTCAAATCAAAATCCATCTGTCTCTCCAAAAATCGACGCAGGGTTCTGTCCGCCTGCCGTCGCCTTACCCTTAGACGTCATCCCCGCGAAGGCGGGGATCCAGTAAACGCAACCGCCTGCCGTAATCACGAGCGGCACGGCGTACTGGGTCCCCCGCTTTCGCGGGGGACGACACCGCTTGTGCGTCCCTCAGTCCCTCAAAGCCCCAGCACCGCCTTGGCGATGATGTTGCGCTGGATCTCGTTGGAGCCGCCGTAGATCGAGACCTTGCGATTGTTGAAGTAGCTCGGCGCGATCTGGGCGGTCCAGTCCATGGCTTCGTTCGAACCGTCGTCGCCATGGATGTCGTAGGGCGCGGCGAACGGGCCGATGACCTCCATGAGCAGCTCGGTCGTGGTCTGCTGGATCTCGGAGCCCTTGATCTTCAGCACCGAGGACGCCGGATTGGGCTTGCCCTTGCCGTGCTTGCCCTCATCGGCGACGACACGAAGCTGCGTGAGCTCCAGCGCCTTCAGCTCGATCTCGCAGGCCGCGAGCTTCTCGCGGAAGGCAGCATCCTGGATGATCGGCTTGCCGCCGGACTCGACCTTGGAGGCCAGCTCCTTGATGCGACGGATGCGCTCCTTGGAGACGCCCACGCGCGCAATCCCGGTACGCTCGTTGCCGAGCAGGAATTTTGCGTAGTCCCAGCCCTTGTTCTCCTCGCCGATCAGGTTCTCGTAGGGTACCTCGACGTCGTCGAAGAAGACTTCGTTGACCTCGACGCCGCCGTCGATCGTCTGGATCGGGCGCACGGTCACGCCCTTCGACTTCATGCTGAAGACGATGAACGAAATGCCCATCTGCTTCTTGGCCGACGGATCGGTGCGGCATAGGCAGAAGATCATGTCGGCGTGCTGGGCGAGCGTGGTCCAGGTCTTCTGGCCGTTGACGATCCACTTGTCGCCCTTGCGCTCGGCCTTGGTCTTCAGCGAAGCGAGGTCCGAACCGGAGCCGGGCTCGGAGAAGCCCTGGCACCACCAGTCGTCGACATTGGCAATGCGCGGCAGATACTGCTTCTTCTGCTCCTCATTGCCAAAGGTATAGATGACCGGGCCCACCATGCTGACGCCGAAGGCGAGCGGCTGCGGCGCCGGATAGGACTGCAGCTCCTCGTTGAAGATGTAGTGCTGCACGCTGGTCCAGCCAGTGCCACCATATTGCTTCGGCCAGTGGCTGACGCCCCAACCCTTCTTGTTGAGGATGCGCCACCACGTCACCATCTCGTCCTTCGAGAGGTGGCGGCCCTCGACCAGCTTGCGCCGCGTATCCGGCGGCACGTTGTCGCGGAAGAACTGCCGCACTTCCTCGCGAAACGCCTGCTCTTCCTTCGTGAATGCGAGATCCATCGGATCCTCCTGTGAGCCTTATTCTCTATTCGTCATTCCGGGGCGCGCGAAGCGAGCCCGGAATCCAGAAGTTGTGAAGCGAGGTTCCGGGTTCATTCGCTTGTCGCGAATGTCCAGGCACGACGGTGAACTACTGCAACACCTCAAACAACCCGGCCGCGCCCATGCCGCCGCCGACGCACATGGTGACGACCGCGTATTTGGCCTTGCGGCGGCGGCCTTCGATCAAGGCGTGGCCGGTCAGCCGCGCGCCCGACATGCCGTAGGGATGGCCGACCGAGATCGCGCCGCCATCGACGTTGATCTTGTCGGGATCGATGCCGAGCTTGTCTCGGCAATAGAGCACCTGCACGGCGAACGCCTCGTTCAATTCCCAGAGACCGATGTCGTCGACGGTGAGTCCGTGACGCTTGAGCAGCCGCGGCACGGCGAAGACCGGGCCGATGCCCATCTCGTCCGGCTCGCAGCCGGCCGAGACGAAGCCGCGGAAGATGCCGAGCGGCTTCAGGCCGCGCTTGGCCGCTTCCTTGTCGCTCATGATCACCGACGCACTGGCACCGTCGGAGAGCTGGCTGGCATTGCCGGCGGTGACGGTAAAGCCTTCGCCGCGCACCGGCTTCAGGCCGGCGAGGCCTTCGGCGGTGGTTTCGGGGCGCGGACCTTCGTCCTGCGACAGCGTGACATCCTTGAAGGAGACCTCACCGGTCGCCTTGTCGGTCACGGCCATCTTGGTCGTGATCGGCGCGAGCTCGTCCTTGAACTTGCCCCCCTGCTGCGCAGCCGCAGTGCGGCGCTGGCTCTCGAGCGAATATTCGTCTTGGCGTTCGCGCGAGATGCCATAGCGCTTCGCCACGACCTCAGCCGTGTCGATCATCGGCATATAGACCTCGCCCTTGATCTTGAGCAGCGCCGGATCCTGGGCGTGAAAGGCGTTCATCTTGTCGTTCTGCACCAGCGAGATCGACTCGCCGCCGCCGCCGACCGCGATCTCGACGCCATCAAAAATCACCGAGCGCGCGGCAAGCGCGATCGCCTGGAGACCGGAGGCGCACTGCCGATCGATCGTGGTGCCGGCGACGGTGACGGGAAGGCCGGCACGCAGCAGCGCCTTGCGCGCGATGTTGCCGCCGGTCGAGCCCTGCTGGAGGGCAGCGCCCATCACGACGTCCTCGATCTCCTTCGGATCGACCTTCGCGCGCGCGACCGCCTCGCCGATGGCGTGGCCGAGCAGCGTCGCGCCCTCGGTGTTGTTGAGCGCGCCGCGATAGGCCTTGCCGATTGGCGTGCGGGCGGTGGAAACGATGACGGCGTCGGTCACGAGCGGACTCCTGTAGTGCTTTGTTGGGTGGATTGAGATGGTTTCTGCTGCTGGCGCAATTCGTGGCGCGACAGCTTGCCGACCGGCGTGCGCGGCAGCTCGTCGACGAACTCGACCGCCGCCGGCAATTCATGCTTGCCGACCTTGCCAGTGAGGAAGCTGCGAAGATCGTCGATGGAGAACGGCTTTGCGTCCGGCTTGAGCTTGATGAAAGCCTTTGCCGCCTCGCCGCGATACTGATCGGAAATGCCGATGACGATGACCTCGTGCACGCCCGGGTGCGTATAGATCGCCTGCTCGATCATCTGCGGATAGACGTTGAAGCCGCCGGAGATGATCATGTCCTTCTTGCGGTCGACCAGGAAGAAATAGCCGTCCGTATCCCGATAACCGATGTCGCCGGTGAGGAAGCGGCCGTCGGCAAAGGACTCCGCGCTCTCCTTCGGCTTGTTCCAGTAACCCTTGGTGACGTTCGGGCCCTTGATGCGGATCTCGCCGACTTCACCCGGCGGCAGCACGTTCGTGGGATCGTCGAGCGAGACCACGTCGAGTTCGATGCCGGGCAGCATCAACCCGATCGAGCCCGGCTTTTCCGGGCCGGCGGGCGGATGGCCGGTGCCGGGCGAGCAGGTCTCGGTCATGCCCCAGCCGCTCTTGAGCTTCTTGCCGACCTTGCGCTCGAAGAAGTTCGCGACCTCCACGGGCAGCGGCGCACCGCCGGAGCCGATGGCGTTGAGCGAGGAGAAATCGCGTTTGTCCAGATCAGGGAGCGCCGCGATCGCGATCCACATCGTCGGCACACCCGGAAAGTAGGTCGCGCGCTTGACCTCGATGTCGCGCATGACAGCCTCGACGTCGAACCGCTGGTGCAGCGAGATCAGATTGCCGCGGCGAAGCGAGGACAACAGAACGACGGTGAGCGCGTAGATATGGAACAGCGGCAGCACACAGATCACGCGCTCGATGACATTGCCGCGCGCGGCGCGGGCCGGTTTGCCCCAGACGTCGTAGATCGACACGGCCGAGGTGAGATTGCCGTGCGTGAGCATCGCGCCTTTCGGCAGGCCGGTGGTGCCACCGGTATATTGCAGCAACGCGACATCGTCGGCCGTGACGGCAGGCCATTGCGCCGGCCTGGTCGCGCCCTCGATGAAGGTCTTGAAGGTAACGATCCTGGGATCGGCGGGGATCGCGGCTTGCGGCGTGCCGACCTTGCCCCAATGATCATCCTCACAGACGACCAAGCGGTCGATCAGGCCCTTCTCCAGGAATTTCAGTGCCGTCGGCAGCAGCGCCGCGAGGTTGGAAGTCACCAGCACGCGCGAACCGGAGTCGGAGACCTTGTGCGTCAGGGCGATCTCGCCGTCGAGCGGCGACAGGTGCGCGACGCGGCTGCCTGCCTTCAGCGCGCCGAAGAAATTGACGGGATGGTCGGGCGTGTTGCCGAGGAACAGCGCAACGGAAGAGCCCTTGCCGCATCCGGCGCGCAGGAAGGCAGCGGCGGCCGTTTCCGCCATCGCTTCGAGCTCGCTGTAGCTGATCGGGCGATCGCGGAATTCGAGCGCGGCGCGCGCGCCGAAGTCGGCGGCCGCTTTTGAGAGGAGATCAGGCAACGTACCCTGGGAAATCGCGTCGTCCCAATGCACGCCTTCGGGATAAAACTGTTCGCCGGGATGGGTCATTGAATCGAATTACCGTGAGGTGAGCACGCAGGCTGGGCTCCCTTCCCCCTTGCGGGGAAGGGTTGGGGAAGGGGGTAGCCACAAGTGCTGAACTCTCCCGGGGCTATCCTCCTCCCTGCCCCTCCCCCGCAAGGGGGGAGAGAACGGAGAGAGCGCCGCCGGAACGACAGACGACTCGTGGCAAACCCCATCACGCCGCTTTCGACTCTGCTGCGAGCGAGGCGAAGGTCTTGCCTTCGGCCGCCAGCCTCTTCAGCAACGGCGCGGGCTCGAGGCTCGGGTCGTTGGTCTCCTTGGCATAGACCGACAGGCGGTCGGCGATGTGCTTGAGGCCAACCGTGTCGGCCCAGTACATCGGGCCGCCGCGATAGATCGGCCAGCCATAGCCATAGAGCCAGACCACATCGATATCCGACGGACGCGCGGCGATGCCTTCTTCGAGGATCTTCGCGCCTTCGTTGATCATCGGGTACATCATGCGCTCGAGGATCTCCTCGTCGCTGACGACGCGCTTCTTGCGCCCCAAGCGCAGCAGCGTCTCGTCGATCAGCTTCTCGACCTCTGGATCGGGCAGCGGCGCGCGGGAGCCGGCTTCATACTTGTAGTAGCCCTTGCCGGTCTTCTGGCCGAAGCGGCCAGCTTCGCACAGCGCGTCGGCGATTTCCGACTTGATGCCGCGATCCTTCCGCGAGCGCCAGCCGATATCGAGACCGGCGAGATCGCCCATCGCGAACGGACCCATAGGCATGCCGAACTTCGTCACGACGGCATCGACCTGCTGCGGCAGCGCGCCTTCGAACAG
Organism: Bradyrhizobium sp. UFLA05-89; assembly: GCF_059803475.1. NCBI lineage: Bacteria > Pseudomonadati > Pseudomonadota > Alphaproteobacteria > Hyphomicrobiales > Nitrobacteraceae > Bradyrhizobium > Bradyrhizobium sp. UFLA05-89. The sequence goes on from NZ_JBANBA010000060.1 coordinate 8,908, forward strand.
CAGCTTCTCCGCTTGCTTGCCGCGCTGCGCCAGCATGCGGTTGCCGACAAACCCGTCGCAGACCCCGACCACGGCCGGCACCTTCGCGATCTTGCGCGCGATGGTGACGGCGGTCACCAGCGCATCCGGCGCGGTCTTGTCGGCGCGCACGATCTCGCACAGCTTCATGACGTTGGCCGGCGAGAAGAAGTGCATGCCGAGCACGTCCTGCGGACGCTTGGTCGACTTGGCAATCTCGTCGATGTTGAGATACGAGGTGTTTGAGGCGAGCACGGCGCCCGGCTTGACGTATTGATCGAGCTTGCCGAACACCTCTTTCTTCACCGCCATGGTCTCGAACACGGCTTCGATGACGAGGTCGGCATTGCCGACATTCTCGATGCCGACGACGCCATTGATCAGCGCCATGCGCTTGGCGGGCGCGTCCGCCGGGATGCCGCCGCGGGCCGCGGTCGCTTCCCAGTTCTTCTGCATGATGCCCATGCCGCGCTTGAGCTGCTCCTCGCCGGTCTCGATCAGGGTGACGGGGATGCCGGCATTGGCAAAGGACATCGCGATGCCGCCGCCCATCGTGCCGGCACCGAGGATGGCGACCCGCTCCACGGGACGCGACTTCGTGCCCTCGGGCACGCCCGCGATCTTGTTGGCCTCACGCTCGGCGAAGAAGGCGTAGCGCTGCGCCTTGGACTGGTCGCTGGTGACGAGCTTCAGGAAGGTTTCGCGCTCCTTCTTCAGGCCCTCATCGAACGGCAGATCGATGGCGTAGCCGACGGCATCGGCTGCGGCGAACGGCGCTTCCAGGCCGCGCGACTTCTTGGTCATGGCGGCAACCGCATTGGTGAAGATCGAGCGGTCGGCCTTGGCGGCCGCAATCTTGCTGTCGTCATCACGCAACTTGCGGAGCGGACGCTTCTCGGCGAGCAGCTTGCGGGTGAAGGCTTCACCGCCGGCCGCCGGACCTTCGACGATCTCCTCGATCAGCCCGTTCTTCAGCGCCTCCGCCGCGCCGATCGGATCACCGGCCACGATCATCTTGACCGCAAGCTCCGGGCCGACCGCGCGCGGCAGGCGCTGGGTACCGCCAGCGCCAGGCAGCAGGCCAAGCTTCACCTCGGGCAGGCCGAGCTTGGCCTCCTTGGTCGCGACACGGAAGTGACAGGCCAGCGCAACCTCGAGGCCGCCGCCAAGCGCGGTGCCATGGATCGCGGCGACGACGGGCTTGGGCGAATTCTCGATCTCGGCGAGGACGTCATTGAGCGCGGGCGGCTTCGGCGGCTTGCCGAACTCGGTGATGTCTGCGCCGGCGATGAAGGTGCGGCCCGCGCAAGTCAGCACGATGCCTTTGATGGCGGGATCGGCGACAGCCTGCTTGACGCATTCCAGGATCCCGCCGCGCACGGCCGCACTGAGCGCGTTCACCGGAGGGCTGTTGACCGTGACGACCCCGATCTCGTCATGACGCTCAAGCTTGACCACTTCGCTCACGGCATACCCTCCGGTTAAGGATTTACTTTTGTTTCAATTTCGCAGTGCGGAATTTAATTCCGCATCTTGACGGCAGGGTTATTTTGAAGCACGTGGCTTGTCAACGACTCCGCGCAAGAAGCAGATCAGGGATGAAGCGTACAGGAAAGAAACCAGCGACCGATCGGAACTTCGTCGTCGCGCTTTCCCGCGGGCTCGATGTATTGCGCGCGTTCCAACCCAACGACGGGCTTCTTGGCAATCAGGAGATCGCGGCCCGCACGAACTTGCCCAAGCCAACCGTGTCGCGGCTGACCTATACGTTGACGAAGCTCGGTTATCTTACACCGGTTCCCCGCTTCGAAAAGTACCAGCTCGCGCCCGCCGCTCTGGCGCTCGGTTATGCGGCGCTGGCCAATCTCGGCATTCGACATCTGTCCGAGCCGTTTCGCGAGGAAGTGATGCGCGCCACGGGCGGCGCAGTCGCTGTCGGCGGGCGCGATCGCCAGAGCATGATCTATTTCGGGCAGAGCCGGGGCAGCGAGACGGTTGGCGTTCAACTTGACGTCGGCTCCCGCGTGCCGATTGCAACCAGTGCGATGGGGCGCGCCTATTTCTGGGCGCTGGACGAAGAGGAACGCGCTTCCCTCCTGCGCGATCTGCGCGAACATTACGGCAGCCGCTGGCCGAAATTGCGCGACGGGTTAGAGCGGTCCGGCGAGACCGTCGCGAAATACGGCTTCGCGATTTCGGTCGGCGACTGGCACGACGACATCGGCGCCGCTGGCGTTGCGCTCAGGCTGAACGACGGAACCGGGCCCTACGCTTTCAACTGCGGCGCTCCCGCATTCCGCTTCACGGAAGAGCGCCTGATCACCGACATTGGACCACGTCTCTTGGCGATGGTAAGGAACATCGAAGCGGCGCTCGGGGGAATGACGCCGCAATTCAAAAAAGAAGCCGGCAAGAAGCTGAAATCAGGAGGAAAAGTTGCACGTGTGGCCGAGGGGATCAGATAGCCATCGTCGTTGCAGAGGGCGCTTCGTGTCGCCCTTCGGCCCACTCAACGGTGTGGGCGAGACGAGATGACGCAGGCACAGCTCGCGCAGGGGAATTCTCCTCTGCTCGCGGTTCGCGACGTCAGCGTCGTGTTCGGCGGCATCGTCGCGCTCAACGGCGTGTCCTTTGACATGCACAAGGGCCAGATCCTCGGATTGATCGGCCCCAACGGTGCCGGCAAGACCACGCTGTTCAATTGCCTTTCCCGGCTCTACCAGCCCTCGTCCGGCGACATCCTGATGGAAGGCGCGAGCATCCTGACGCGCCCGCCGCACCGGATCGCCGAGATCGGCATCGGCCGTACCTTCCAGAACGTGGCACTGTTCCCCAACCTGTCGGTGATGGACAATGTGCGCGTAGGCACGCATGCGCGCACCTCCAGCGACATCGTCAGCGACTCGCTTCGCCTCGCCTGGGTTCGCCGCAGCGAGTCGAGCGTCAACAAGAAGGTGCACGAGATCCTCGCTTATCTCGACCTCGAGGACGTCGCCCACACCACCGTCTCCGGCCTGCCCTTCGGCACGCAGAAGCGCGTCGAGCTGGCGCGGGCGCTGGCGGCGGATCCCAAAATCCTGCTGCTCGACGAGCCGGCCGGCGGTCTCAACCATGAAGAGGTCTATGTGCTCGGCGACCTCATCCGCCGCATCCGCGACGACCGTCACATGACCGTGCTGCTGGTCGAGCACCACATGGGCCTCGTGATGTCGATCGCCGACCACGTCGTGGCGCTGAATTTCGGCAAGAAGCTCGCGGAAGGCACGCCCGCCCAGGTGCAGGCGGATCCCGACGTCATCAAGGCCTATCTCGGGAGCAAGGACCAATGACGATGCTGCTCAACGTCAAGGACCTGCGCGCCTATTACGGCCAGGTGCAGGCCCTTCACGGCCTGTCCTTTTCGCTCAACGAGGGCTCGCTGACCACGCTCCTAGGGGCCAACGGCGCCGGCAAGACCACCACGCTCCGCGCGATCTGCAACATGGTGCGCTCCACCGGCGCGATCGAGTTCGACGGCAAGCCGCTCGGCAGCCGCTCGACCGAGAACATCGTGCGCTTCGGCATCGCGCATGTGCCGCAGGGCCGCGGCACCTTCACCAACATGACGGTGGAGGAAAATCTTCAGCTCGGGGCCATCACCCGCAAGGACAATGCCGGCATCGTCTCCGACATCGAGCGCATGTATGCGCATTTCCCGGTCCTGAAGCAGCGGCATACCCAGCAGGCTGGCACGCTCTCGGGCGGCGAACAGCAGATGCTCGCGGTTGCCCGTGCGCTGATGCTGCGGCCCCGCCTGATGCTGCTGGACGAGCCGTCCTTTGGACTTGCGCCGCTCGTCGTGCGCGACCTCTTCAAGATCCTCGGCAAGATCAACCGCGAGGACAAGGTCACGATCCTGGTGGTCGAGCAGAACGCCCAGCTCGCGCTCGAGCTCGCCGACCAGGCCTATGTGATCGAGACCGGCCGTATCGTGATGTCGGGCCATGCCAAGGACATCGCGAACAACGAAGACATCCGCAAATCCTATCTGGGTTACTGAGGGAGCCGGGACGATGGAGCTGTTCACCAACCAGGTCCTGGCCGGGATTGCGACCGGCGCGATCTATGCCTGCATGGCGCTCGCGGTGGTCATGATCTACCAGGCGATCGACCATCTCAACTTCGCGCAAGGCGAGATGGCGATGTTTGCGACCTTCATCTCCTGGCAGCTGATGCAATGGGGCGTGCCCTATTGGGCCGCCTTCGTGATCACGCTGGCGTTCGCCTTTGTCGGCGGCATCGCGATCGAGCGCATCCTGTTCAAGCCGCTGGCGAAAGCGCCGATCCTGACCAACGTCGCCGGTTTCATCGCACTGTTTGCCATCATCAACTCCTCGGCCGGCCTGATCTGGGACTTCACCATCAAGCAATACCCGACCCCATTCGGCTCCTCGCCGTTCCTCGGCAGCCAGCTCATCTCGACCCACCAGGCCGGCATGATCGGCGTGACCCTGCTGCTGCTGATCGCTCTGTTCTTCTTCTTCCAGTACACGCGGATCGGCCTCGCCATGCGGGCGGCGGCCTCGCTGCCTGAATCGGCGCGGCTCGTCGGTATCAATACGAGCTGGATGATCGCGCTCGGCTGGGGCATGGCATCGGCGATCGGCGCGATCGCCGGCATGCTGATCGCACCGGTGGTGTTCCTCGAGCCCAACATGATGGGCGGCGTCCTGATCTACGGCTTTGCCGCGGCCGTGCTCGGCGGCCTGTCGAGCCCGTTCGGCGCGGTGGTCGGCGGCTTCCTGGTCGGAATCTTCGAGAACCTCGCGGGCACCTATATCCCCGGCGTCGGCAATGAGCTGAAGCTCCCGATCGCGCTTGCACTGATCATTTCCGTCCTGGTCGTCAAACCCGCTGGCCTGTTCGGCCGGCACATCGTCAAGCGAGTTTGATCATGAGCGCAGCAGAAGAAGTCGTTGGCGAAGGCCACGAGGCGGTCGAGGCCGTTCCGAAGCGGGCCATGACGCTGAGCACGACCACCTCGCTGGTGGTGCTGGCAGCGCTCCTGATCGTTCCGCTGTTCGCCAAGAACTTCATCATCTTCCAGTTGACGATGCTCCTGATCTACGGGCTCGCGGTGCTGGCGCTGAACATCCTGACGGGTGGCTCGGGTCAGTTTTCGCTCGGCCAGAGCGCGTTCTATGCCGTCGGGGCCTACGTCACGGCGGTGCTGATGGAGCAGTTCAACGTCAACTATGCGCTGACGCTGCCGGTCGCCGGCGTGGTCTGCTTCGGCTTCGGCTTCCTGTTCGGCCAGCCGGCGCTGCGACTCTCCGGCGTCTATCTCGCGCTTGCGACCTTCGCGCTCGCGACCGCCATGCCGCAGCTCCTGAAGCTGAACTTCCTCGAGCACTGGACCGGCGGCGTCCAGGGCCTCGTCGTCACCAAGCCGGACGCCCCGTTCGGCCTGCCGATGGGCCAGGACATGTGGCTGTACTACTTCACGCTCGTGGTCACGCTCGCGATCTACATCTTCTCGGTGAACCTGTTGCGCTCCCGCTCGGGGCGCGCCTTCATGGCAATCCGCGACAACGAGATCGCAGCCTCGTCGATGGGCGTCAATGTCGCGCTATACAAGACGCTGGCCTTCGGTGTCTCCGCCGGCATCACCGGCGTCGCCGGCGGCCTCAGCGCAATCGCGGTGCAGTTCGTCGCGCCTGACAGCTACAACATCACGCTCGCGATCTCGCTGTTCCTCGGCATGGTCGTCGGCGGTGTCGGCTGGCTGCCCGGCTCGTTCGTCGGCGCGGCTTTCATCATTTTCGTGCCGAACATAGCGGAGGGCATCTCCAAGGGACTCTCGGGCGCAGTGTTCGGCGTGCTGCTGTTCCTCGTCATCTACCTCGTGCCACATGGCGCAAGGCAGGTCGCGATCGTCAGCCAACAGTTGATTGGCAAACTCAAGAAGAACTGAAACGCTAAAAAGGAGACTGAATTGCTGTCTAGAAGAATACTTGGAATCGCCGTGGTCGTAACGGCGGTCGCAACGATCACCTCCGGCGCAGCACTCGCCCAAAAGAAATACGATACCGGCGCGACCGACACCGAGATCAAGATCGGCAACATCATGCCGTATAGTGGTCCGGCCTCCGCCTACGGCGTCATCGGCAAGACCGAAGAAGCCTATTTCAAGATGATCAACGAGAAGGGCGGCATCAACGGTCGCAAGGTCAACTTCGTCACCTATGACGACGCGTACTCGCCGCCGAAGGCGGTCGAGCAGGTCCGCAAGCTCGTCGAGAGCGACGAGGTGCTGGCCGTGTTCAACCCGCTCGGCACGCCCTCCAACACCGCGATCCAGAAATATCTCAACGCCAAGAAGATTCCGCAGCTGTTCGTCGCGACCGGCGCCACCAAGTGGAACGATCCGAGGAATTTCCCCTGGACCATGGGCTGGCAGCCCTCCTACCAGAGCGAAGCGCAGATCTACGCGAAGTGGCTCTTGAAGGAGAAACCCGACGCCAAGGTCGCGGTGCTCTATCAGAACGACGATTTCGGCAAGGACTATCTCAAGGGCACCAAGGACGGGTTCGGCGGCAAGGCCTCGAACATCATCATGGAGGAGAGCTATGAGGTGTCCGAGCCGTCGATCGACGGCCATATCGTCAAGATCAAGGCCGCCAATCCGGACGTGCTCGTGATCTACGCGACGCCGAAATTCGCCGCCCAGGCCATCAAGAAGGTGGCCGAGCTTTCCTGGAAACCCCTCCAGATCGTCACCAACGTGTCGAGCTCGGTCGGTGGTGTGATGAAGCCGGCCGGCCTTGAAAACTCGCAAGACATCCTGTCTGCCACTTACGGCAAGGACGCCGGCGACCCGCAGTGGAACAACGACCCCGGCATGAAGAAGTGGTCGGAGTTCGTCGACAAGTACATGCCGGGCACCGACAAGAACGACAGCTTCGTCGTCTATGGCTATGGCGCGGCGCAGACGCTCGCAAAGGTGCTGGAAATGTGCGGCGACGATCTAACCCGCGCGAACGTCATGAAGCAGGCGGCAAGCCTGAAGGACTTCGTTCCTGACACCTTGCTGCCCGGCGTGAAAATCAACACTAGCGCGGCCGACTTCGCCCCGATCAGCCAGTTGCAGATGCAGCGGTTCAAGGGCGAGAAATGGGAACTCTTCGGCGAGATCATCAGCGGCGACGTCCCTTCCGAATGATACGCGGACGCTAAAGACTTGATCTGCAACCATCGGCTAAGAGCCCCCGCGAGCAATCGCGGGGGCTTTTTGTTGACGGCCGACGCCAATCTTGTTCAATGCATCGCCGATCCAACCGGGTGGGGAAGAAATGACTGCCGTCCGTCTTCAGTTCGCGGCCTTGTCGGCCGTATTCGTCTTGTGCACTGCAACGAACGGCACCGCTCTGGCGCAAAAGAAATTCGACACCGGCGCCTCCGACACCGAGATCAAGATCGGCAACATCATGCCCTACAGCGGTCCGGCTTCCGCCTATGGCGTGATCGGCAAGACCGAAGCGGCCTATTTCGACAAGATCAATGCGGAAGGCGGCATCAACGGCCGCAAGATCAAGTTCATCTCCTACGACGACGCCTACTCGCCGCCGAAGACGCTCGAGCAGGCCCGCAAGCTTGTCGAAAGCGACGAAGTATTCTTGATCTTCGGATCGCTCGGCACCTCCACCAACAGCGCCATCCGCAAATACATGAACGAGAAGAACGTGCCGCAATTGTTCGTGGCCAGCGGCGCCTCCAAATGGAACGATCCGAAGAACTACCCATGGACCATGGGCTGGCAGCCGAGCTACGCCAGCGAAGCGCGCATCTACGCCAAATACATCATCAAGGAGAAGCCGGAAGCCAAGATCGCCGTGCTCTACCAGAACGACGATTTCGGCAAGGACTATCTGAGGGGCTTGAAAGACGGCCTCGGGCCGAAGGCCTCGATGATCGTGATCGAGGACGGCTACGACACCTCCGAGCCCGCGATCGACGAGCGCGTCGTGAAGCTGAAGGCCTCGGGCGCCGACGTCTTCATCAGCATCACCACGCCGAAATTCGCGGCCCAGGCGATCAAGAAGGCGGCCGAGATCAACTGGCATCCGATGCACATCATCTCCAACGTTTCGGCATCGGTCGGCGGTGTGATCGAGCCAGCCGGCCTGGAGGTGTCGCAGGGCGTCCTCTCGGCGACCTATGTCAAGGACGGCTCCGACCCGCAGTGGAACGCCGACGACGGGATGAAGAGGTTCTACGATTTCCTCGCGCAGTTTGATCCGAAGGCGAACAGGCTGGATGCCGCCGTCGCGTTCGGCTATGGCGCGGCGCAGACGATGGTGAAGGTTCTTCAGATGTGCGGCGACGATCTCACGCGCGAGAACGTCATGAGGCAGGCGGCGAGCTTGAAGGATTTCGCGCCGGACACGCTGCTTCCCGGGATCACGATCAACACCTCGCCGGACAATTTCGCGCCGATCGCGCAGCTCCAGATGATGCGCTTCAAAGGCAAGTCGTGGGAGCTGTTCGGAGACGTGATCTCCAGCGAGTTGAGCCATTAGGCGATCGCGGAGCCGCCTGCTGCCGGGCATCAAGGTTAACACCAGCCCCACCGACTTTGCTCCGCTGTCCCAAGTGCAACTCATGCGCTTCAAGGGCGAAAGCTGGGAACTGCTCGGCAATGTCCTCAGCAGCGACGTCGGCGGCTAAAGGTCCGGCCGGCGGCCGACTGATGACTACTAAAGAAGCAGCCCCTGCAACCTCATTGCAGGGGCTTTTTCTTGATGCTGCATCGCAAATCGTATTCAATCAGTTCCCGGCGCCGCCAAAAAACGCGAGAGAAAAAGGGCGCACACACACCAAAAAAATCAGGGAGACTGGAATGCCCGCTGTCACTGGCAAACTTGCTGCCGCGTCAGTCGCGCTTGCGCTGTTCGCGGCCTCGACCTCCACTGTATCAGCCCAGAAGAAATACGATACCGGCGCGACCGACACCGAAATCAAGATCGGCAACATCATGCCCTACAGCGGCCCGGCGTCCGCCTACGGCATCATCGGCCGTACCGAGGCGGCCTATTTCAAGAAGATCAACGATGAGGGCGGCATCAACGGCCGCAAGATCAACTTCATCTCCTATGACGACGCCTATTCGCCGCCGAAGACGGTGGAGCAGGCGCGCAAGCTGGTCGAGAGCGACGAGGTGCTCTTCATCTTCAACTCGCTGGGCACGCCGCCGAACTCGGCGATCCAGAAATACATGAACTCCAAGAAGGTACCGCAGCTCTTTGTCGCCACCGGCGCCACCAAGTGGAATGATCCGAAAGACTTCCCCTGGACCATGGGCTGGCAACCCAACTACCAGAGCGAGACGCAGATCTATGCGAAGTGGCTGCTCAAGAACAAGCCGGACGCCAAGATCGCCGTGCTGTTCCAGAACGACGACTACGGCAAGGACTATCTCAAGGGCCTGAAGGACGGCCTCGGCGCGAAGGCGGCGAGCATGATCGTTGCCGAGGAAAGCTATGAGACCTCCGAGCCGACGATCGACAACCACATCGTGAAGCTGAAGGCGACCGGCGCCGACGTCTTCATGAACATCACGACGCCGAAATTCGCCGCGCAAGCGATCAAGAAGAATGCCGAGATCGGCTGGAAGCCGCTGCACTTCCTCAACAACGTCTCCGCCTCCGTCGGCAGCGTGCTCAAGCCCGCCGGCTTCGAGAACGCGCAGGACATCATCTCCGCCGACTATCTGAAGGACGTGTCCGATCCGACGTGGGCCAACGACGCCGGCATGAAGGAATTCCTCGCCTTCATGACGAAGTATTTCCCGGAAGGCGACAAGCTCGATCACGGCACCATCACCGGCTACGGCGTGGCGCAGACCCTGGTGCAGGCGCTGAAGCAGTGCGGCGACGATCTCACGCGCGAGAACATCATGAAGCAGGCGGCGAGCCTGAAAGACTTCCGGACCGAGGTGCTGCTGCCCGGGATCCAGATCAACACCTCGGCGACCGACTTCGCGCCGATCAGCCAGCTCCAGCTCGAGAAGTTCAAGGGCGAGAAGTGGGAGCTGTTCGGCGACGTGATCAGCGCCGACGTCGGCGGCTAGCCGTCCGGCAGGTTCGAGGTATGAGAACGCCCCTCGCGAGGCCGTCGCGGGGGGCTTTTCATTGCCTTTCGACTATCATCACGCAATTGCATAATCGAATGATGAGCAAGCCCGCTTACGCTTCGCGCGGCGATGCGCTAGGCAAGAGGCGGCGAACTCTGGCGAGGTCGCCGGCAACCGCCTCTCCTTGACGAAAGCATCGCCATGACCGACCGACGCCCCCTGCTCCGCGCCCTCTATGACGCCGCCGTCGCCGCCGCCCACCCCGACGTGGTGCTGGCGCCGCATCTGCGCCCCGCGCCGAAGGGCCGCGTGATCTGCCTCGCCGCCGGCAAGGGCGCCGGCGCCATGGCCGCGGCCGCCGAGCGGCACTATCTCGACAGGCTCAAGCTCGATCCGGAGCGACTGGTCGGCATCGCCACCACCCGCCACGGCTACGGCGTGCCGACGCGGCGCATCCGCGTGGTCGAGGCCGGCCATCCCGTGCCGGACGAAGCCGGCCTGAAGGGCGCCGCCGACTCGCTCGCGCTCGCAGGCGAGGCCGGCCCCGATGATCTGCTGCTGGTGCTGCTCACCGGTGGCGGCTCGGCGAACTGGATCGCGCCGGTGGACGGCATCAGCTTTGCGCAAAAGCAGGCGGTCAACAAGGCGCTGCTCCGCTCGGGCGCGCCGATCGGCGAAATGAATGTCGTGCGCAAACATCTGTCGCGCATCAAGGGCGGGCGGCTGGCGCGCGCTGGCAAGAATGCCGCTGAGATCGTCACGCTCGCGATCTCCGACGTGCCGCATGACGATCCCTCCGCGATCGCCTCCGGCCCCACGGTGCCCGATCCGACCACGCTGGCCGATGCGCGCGCGATCGTCGCAAAATACAAGCTCGAGCTCGACGAGGCCGTGCGCCGCGCGCTCGATGATCCCGGCAATGAGAGCCGCAAGCCCGGCGATGCCGCGTTTGCGCGCGCGCATTTCGAACTGATCGCGCGGCCCAAGCAATCGCTCGACGCCGCCGTCAAGCTCGCGAAGGACGCGGGCTATGAGGTGATCGATCTCGGCGCCGATCTCGAAGGCGAGGCGCGCGAGGTTGCCGCCGAACACGCCAAGCTTGTCCTGAGCGCGCGCGCCGCCGGCAAACGCACCGCCATTCTCTCCGGCGGCGAGCTTACGGTGACCGTGCGCGGCAATGGCCGCGGCGGCCCCAACCAGGAATATGCGCTGGCGCTCGCCGGCCTCCTGAAGGACACGCCCCACATCGCCGCGCTCGCCGGCGACACTGACGGAGCCGATGGCGGCGCCGGCAACCCCACCGACCCCGCCGGCGCATTGATCGACGCGGCGACGTTTGCGAAGATGAAGACGCTGGCGCTGGAGCCGCAGGCCTATCTCGACAACAACGACGCGACGGCATTCTTTGCCGCGACCGGCGACCTGCTGCTGCCCGGGCCGACACTGACGAACGTGAACGACATCCGGGTGATCCTGGTGGATTGAGAGGCGTTCTGTCGGTCTGATCGGGCCAGGCTGCTCTCGAGCACGATCGTTTTGAGCTCCTGACCAGCAGCCACCTTCTAAAACGCCCCCGCCAGCTCCCTCGCACCGGTATTGTTGCTGTTCGAATCCATCCGCGCGTCCGTCACCGCCAACAGCTTCGCCACCGTGTTGTGCCGGATCGCGACCGGGTTGCGCTCGTAGCCGCCACGCTGGAAGAAGTTCGAGGTCGGCACCTGCTCGCGCATGGCCTGCGGCATCGTCACCATGTCGAGACCTGTGCCGTCGCCGGTGAGATTCATCATCTCGAGCTCGGCGGCGGTGAGCGAGCGGGTATAGCCCTTGGCGCGCGCGAACAGCACGGAGGTGAGCAGCTTGTGGGTCTGGAGCATCGGCCCGACGTCGATATCCAGCACCATCGCGTGCATCGCCCAGCCCTGCGCGGTGTCGCCGATCTTCTCATGCTCCGACCAGGTGTCCGGCACCGACTTCGCCTGCGCCACCATCTTCTTCAACACAGCGAGCTTGTGCTCCAGCGCCTTGCGCGCGGGTCCCGCGGCCTGCGCCGTCTTCTCGGAGAGCGCGCGGACCAACTCATGGCCCTGTTCGGCGAGCAGCTCGACGCTGTTGGTGGTCAAGAGCTGATTGTAGCCGATCGCGGTCGAGATCGCCCGCTTGCCGCCATGTTCAATTCCCGCTTGCACGTCGTGATTGCCGGTGCCGCCGGTCTCGAACGAATAGACCCGCACCGCCTGCTCGCGCGTCAATCCGAACGCGAGCGCATAGCGGGCGTAGGCGCGCTTGAACTCGACCTCGGTCGTCGGCCGCTGCGGCGTAAACTGGTAGAGATCCTGCGCGGCCCGCAACAGATCCGCGACGACGGGGATCGGCTTGCGCGGGCGCGGCTCCGGCTCCTCGGTGGGTTCAGGATTCACCGGCCGCTTCGGCCCGGTATAGAGCGGGGGCTGCTCCAGCACGTAATCGTCGAGCGTGATCTGCTGACCGCCACGCCGCTTGGCGTTGCGGGTGCGACGTTTTTCGGAGATCGCGCCCCAATAGGCGCCGGCCTCTGCGTCGAAAGCGGCGCGCGCCTCCTGGTATTCCTGGAGGCGACGACGATATTCGAGGATGGCCTGGGGCGACGCCTGCGCCATCGCATTGCTGACGGCCGGCGGCAGCGCGGAGGAGTCGCGCGCGGGCGCGGGCGGTGCGAGCAGGGCGAGCGCGAACGGTGCAAGCGTCAGGGCGCGTCGAATCGGTCGGTGATGCATGGTGCCCTTGTAGCAACCACCGCGTGACTGTCAGGTTAAAACGCCGTTTACTTCTAAGGTCATTTCCAGGCGAACACCGGCTGTTCCAGCTCGGCAACGCGGGTTACGCGCCCCGCCAGCACCTCGCGGAACTGATAGATCAGGGCTGCAGTCGGAGCGTGGATCAGGCTGTCTTCGTGGTGGAAGCGGATCACGCGCCGCGTGCTTTCGGGGATGGCGACGAAGTCGAAGGCGTCCTCGCGCTCGATCGTGTCAAGGGCGATGCGATGTACGGAGGCGACCTCCTGCGGGTTCGGCACGAGTCTCCCGCTGCCGGCGGCCCACACCACCACAGGCGTGATCAGATAGCCGGAGCGGGTCGGGTAGTCGTCCAGGAGGCCGAGCACCGTATCCGCCGCGAGCCTCAATCCGAGCTCCTCGTCGAGCTCGCGCAGCGCCGCCTCGACCGGTGTTTCACCGGCATCGCAACGCCCGCCGGGCAAGGCCCATTGCCCGCGATGAGCGCGCAGGTTCGATGCACGCAAGGTCAGCAGCAGCGCCGTGTCGCGCCCCTCGCCTGCCGCGGCAAGCGCAATGGCAACCGCGGCGCGCTTCAACCCCAGCGGGTCGCCATTGTCGGGCAGACGCGCAAACCTCGCGCAAGCGCCAGCGATATTGCGCCGTGTGGCATCGTCGAATGGTCTCATGATGCTTGACTACACCAGGAGCGCGCTTGATGAAATGAGATGCAGATGCTCTGCTTTGACAGACGGACCCGAACATGATCGACAAGGCCGCCGCCAGACTCAAGCACGACGGCTGGACCGTTGTCGAAACCACCGGTTTCATGCACCTCATCGGTCCCCTGTGGGAGCGCCAGCTCGACGGCCAACATGAATACGCGCTGATCACGCAGGACAAGCATCACAACCGCCGCGGCATGGTGCAGGGGGGCGTGACGATGACCTTCGCCGACCGCACCTGCGGCATGACCGCGCGCTACGTCACCGGGAGGCAGTACATGGCGACGGTGCAGCTCGACACCCATTTCGTCGAGGCCGGCAAGATCGGCGACATCCTGATCTCGCGCCCGCGCGTGGTGCGCTCGACCCGCAGCCTGATTTTCATGAACACCGACGTCACCGTCGACGACCGCTGCATCGTGATGGCGAATGGCGTGTTCAAGATCCTGAAGGGGCCGGAGTAGGTGCCAAGCACTCCGCTTTCATTCCCCGCGAAAGCGGGGAATCCAGTACGCCGCGGCCTCTCCGCATCCCTCCGCCGGCTCTGGAATGCTGGATCGCCCGCTCCAGTGCGCAGTTGCGCACAAGGCGGGCGATGACACCTGCGAGGATGGCAAACGCGTACCCCAAGCTCGTCATTGCAAGCTCAGCGAAGCAATCCAGAGTCTTTCCGCGAGCGAATATCTGGATTGCTTCGCTGCGCTCGCAATGACGGAGCGAGATCGTTATGCTGGTGCCCACACAAGCGTTGAGGAAGAACCCATGCAATACCGCCAGCTCGGCCGCAGTGGCCTGAAGGTTTCGCCGATCTGCCTCGGCACGATGATGTTCGGCGGTCCCACGAATGAAGCGGATTCTGCAAAAATCATCGCGAAGGCGCGCGAGGCCGGCATCAACTTCATCGACACGGCGGACGCGTATTCCAAGGGCGGCTCGGAAGAGGTGGTCGGTCGCGCAATCGCCAACAACCGTCACGCCTGGGTGCTCGCCACAAAGCTTGCCAATCCCATGGGCGATGATCCCAATCGCAGCGGGCTGTCGCGGCGCTGGGTGTTGCAGGCGGCCGATGAAAGCCTGAAGCGCCTCGGCACCGATTTCATCGACATCTACTATCTGCACAAGGAAGACCACGCGACGCCGCTGGAGGAGACGGTGCGCGCCATCGGCGACCTGATCCGCGTCGGCAAGGTGCGCTATTTCGGCGTCTCGAACTATCGCGCCTGGCGCGTCGCCGAGATCTGCAACATCTGCGACCGGCTCGGCATCGACCGGCCCGTGGTGAGCCAGCCCTACTATAACGCGATGAACCGCATGCCGGAGGTCGAGCACTTCCCGGCCTGCGGCCATTACGGCCTCGGCATCGTGCCCTACAGCCCGCTGGCGCGCGGCGTGCTCACCGGCAAGTACAGCCCGGATGCGTCGCCCGACAAGGAGACGCGCGCGGGCCGCAACGACACCCGCATGATGCAGACCGAGTGGCGCCCCGAGTCGCTCAAGCTCGCTCAGGAGATCAAGCAACATGCGGAGAAGAAGGGCATCACCGCGGGCCAGTTCGCGGTCGCCTGGGTGCTCAACTCCGCCTTCGTCACCTCTGTCATCGCCGGCCCCCGCACCGAGGCGCAGTGGGACGACTACATCCGCGCGCTCGACTATCGCTTCACCGCGGAGGACGAAGCGTTGATCGACGCTCTGGTGACGTCGGGCCATCCCTCGACCCCGGGCTATAACGACCCGGCCTACCCGATCGAAGGCCGCCGTGCGCGGACAGCGTGACGGGAGTAACCATGGCGCACCAGGACCGCTACGGGCTTCCGATCTCCACCTCATCCGATGCGGCGGCGAGCGCCTATCGCGAGGGCGTCGACCTCATGCTCGCGGGCTGGACCGGCACTGCGGAGGCGCTGGAGCGCGCGATCGTATCTGATCCTGATTTCGCGCTCGCGTACATCGCGCGCGCCCGCGTGCATTCCTTCTATCAGCAGGGCGAGCTCGCCCGGACAAAAGCGGGCCTCGCGCGGGAGCTGGTGGCAAAGCGCGGCACGGCGCGCGAACGCTCGCATGTCGAGGCGCTGGCGCTCGCGGCCGAAGGGCGGATGCCCGAAGCGCTGGCCGCGACCTTGAAGCATGTCGAGGCCTGGCCGCGCGATGCGGTGGTGCTGGCGCTGCCGCTCGGCGCATTCGGCCTGTTCGCCTTTTCCGGAATGGCCGACCATGACCGCGCGCGGCAGGATCTCTGCGCAAGCGTCGCGCATCACTATGGCGAGGACTGGTGGTTCCTCACGCTCTACGGCTGGGCGATCACCGAGAACGGCGACGTCGTGCGCGGCCGCACCATCACCGAGCGGGGCTTTAGTCTGAAGCGCGAGAACGCGCACGGCGCCCACGCCGTGCTGCATGCGATGTTCGAGGACGGCTCGATCGACGAGGCGGACCGTCTCGTCGACGAATGGATCAGCGGCTATGACCGTTCCGGAATCCTGCACGGCCATATCCGCTGGCACCAGGCGCTTGGCGCGCTCGAGCACGGCCATGCGGCGCGCGCGCTCGCGATCTATGCCGACGTGCTGCAACCGTCGATGACGCAGGCGCCGCCGCTCAACGTGATCACCGACGGCGCCTCGCTGTTGTGGCGCCTGTCGGCCTATGGCCACGCCGTGCCCAAAGAGCTCTGGGCCGAGGCTGACGCCACCGCGCAAAAACTGTTTCCGAAATCGAGCATCCCCTTTGCCGACGTCCACATGGCGCTGCTCGCGGCCGCCACGCAGGATCGCGAAGCACTCGCCACGCGGCTTGCCGTCATCGAGCAGCGGTTGGCCGACGGCAAGCTGCCTGCGGGCCCCGTAGTGCCCGCGATCTGCCGCGCGATGACGGCCTTCGCCGACGAGGATTTTGCGGGGTGCGTGCGCGAGCTCACGCCGGTTCTCAATCAGGTCGTGCGGATCGGCGGCAGCCATGCCCAGCGCGAGCTGATCGAGGACACTTTTGTCGTCGCCTTGATGCGCAGCGGCGAGCTCGGGCGCGCCCGCGCCATGCTCGATGCCCGGCTGCACCGCCGTCCCTCGTTGCGCGATGCGCGCTGGCAGGCGGCACTTCAGTGAGATGCCCCGATCAGGCGGCGCCGAGCCGCTGCCGTGCGCTGTCGGTGGCGTCGGTGATGGCACCGGAGGCGCCGGCCTTGCCGAGGCCGAACGGAGGCATGCCGCTGTAAATTGCCTCATAGTCGCCGGCGTGGACCCTGTAGGTCTCGTGCCAGATGCCGACGTCGCCGCGGCTGTCCTTCAGGCGCCGGTTGAAATCGACCCAGGCCGGCCAGTGTTGCGCGTCGTGCGCCCTGGCGTAGCGCTCCAGATGATCAAAGCTCCGCCAATACTGCACCATATTGAGAAGGCCGAGCTCGGTATGGCCGAGGAAGCCGACCTCCTTTGAGGCCTTCTCCAGCTCCTTGATCATCCTGGGCATGGCGAGCGCGACCGGCAGCCATTTGTGGAGCGCCCACGGCTTGTTGACACGCATGCCGATCAGAAACACGACGAAATCGCCTTCGATCCGGCCGGCGACCCGGCTCGGGATGACCTTGGCCATGCGAAGCCTCCCCGTAGATTTCCGGAAAGACTGCCGGAGGGCGGTGACGGCGACAAGCTTGCCACGAAAAAAACATGACCCTGACGGCAAGTGCGCACGGGGGACGGGGTTGAGGCGGTTTTCGCAAATCGCCGGCGGGTGGCACGGTGGTATTGCAGACGGGCATGTGCATTGCACAACAAACGGGATCGCAACCAATTGGTGGTTCGATGTTTGATGCACGGAACTTTTCCGTTTCCACCACGCGCCATGCGAGTCCCATGATGCGCTGCTTCCGACCGGTTCTGGCCGCGAGCCTGATCGCTCTCGCAACTCCTTGTTTTGCCGGGTCTTCCGTTCCCATCAGGGTCGACAACCGGGCCGAGCCGCAAAACTCCTTCATCGACCTATTGGCGCTGATGTCGGGACAGTGCAAGACCTTGCGCATCGCGGGTCGCGAGTTCGCCTGCAAGACGGTGGCCTACGCCCATGGTGACAAGGGCCGGGTCAATTTCGCTGTCGCGGTCGACGACCCCGCCGACGAAAACCACGTCGTCTCATTCTCGGGCGAGAACGGCAAGCGCGCCGACGACAATTCCTACGAGCTGCCGATCGACCGCATGCTGCTCAATTCCAAGGATCGGCCCAGGGTCGACGGCCTGCCGGTGCCGGCCGAGCAGACCTCCACCGGCGTCTGCCGCCAGACCGGCAATTTCGCGGCAAAGCAGGTCTCGAACATCACCTGTACCGCGACGGACAATGAGGGCCGCAGGTATGAGCTGCTGTTCGTCTCCGACGGCACGCCGGTGAGCGTGCGCCGCGTCCGGCAATCCGCACCGTCGATCCAGGATCCGTTCAAGTAAGCGCGCCGGCCGCCCGGTTCACCTCTTCGGGCTTGCCGGCAGGTGAAGATCATTTCGGCCGCGGCGCCGCCGACGGCCTCTTTGCATAGATCTGCTCGATCTCCGCGGCGAAGCGATGCTCCAGCGCGGGGCGCTTGTTCTTCAGCGTCGGCGTCAGCAACCCCGCTGCGATCGTCCACGGCTCCAGCGACCACGACACCGCACGCGGCGTCGCATAGGCCGGATAGTCCTTCACGGCCGTGGCGATCCGTGCGAGCAGAGCAGCGCGCTCCCCGCCCTCGCCCTGCTTGCCGAGCCCAGCGAGCCTCCGTTGCTCCTGCTCCCACGCCTTGGCGTTGAGCACCACCAGCGCAGTGAGGAACGGCCGCTGCTCGCCAACCACGAAGGCCTGCTCGAACAGCGGATCGGCGAGGATCGCGGTTTCGAGATCGACCGGCGCGATCTTCTCTCCGGTGGAGGTGACGAGAATGTCCTTGATGCGCCCGGTGATGGTGATGCGGCCGTGCTCGATGCGCGCCTGGTCGCCGGTGTGCAGCCAGCCGTCGGCCTCCTTGACGCGGCGCGTCTCCTCCTCCCTGTGCCAATAGCCCAGCATCACGCTCGGGCCGCGGACGAGCAATTCGTCCTTCTCGCCGAGCTTGACCTCGATGCCGTCGAGGACATGGCCGACCGAGCGCGGGTCGTTGTCGTCGGCGGTGTTGACGGAGACGACCGGCGAGGTCTCGGTCATGCCATAACCTTGCAGGACGTCGAGCCCAAGAGAGAGGAAGAGACGGATGACCGGTTCCGCGATCGGCGCGCCGCCCGAGACGGCGACGCGCAGACGGCCGCCGAACTGCGCCAATACCTTGTCGGCGACCAGGCGCTTCAGGATCGGCCAGGACAGGCGGTCAAACAGCGAAAGCGCGCGCCTGCTCTGCCGCGCGTCAAAGCACCGGCCGCCGACGGCGAGCGCGAGATCGAGCAGCGCACGCTCGACGCGGCCGGCCGCTTCGCGATGCTGCATGATCAGCGCAAAAATGCGCTCATAGATTCGCGGCACCGAGATCAGCACCGTGGGCTGCACATGCTTCAAGTCCTGCGAGAGCTGCGGCACCGAACGCGCATAGGCGACGCAGGCGCCCGCCGCGATCGGATAGTAGTAACCGCCGGTGCGCTCGAACGTGTGCGAGAGCGGCAGGAAAGAGAGAAAGACATCGTCCGGCTCGGCGGCGATGCGCTGCGCGATCGCCTTCACATTCGCAACGACGTTGTCGTGCGACAGCATCACCCCCTTCGGCCGTCCGGTGGTACCCGAGGTGTAGACAATGGCGGCGAGATCGTCCGCTTGGACGACCACGTCGACAATCGCGGGACCGCCAGCGTTCGAAGAGAGCCAGCGATCAAGCGCGACGACGCGGGCGTCAGTCGGCGCTGCCTCCGAGATACTCGCGCAAACCACGCGCCCGAGATCCGGAACCGGCTGCCCGGTCGAGACGATCGCCTGCCAGCGCTCCAGCGTATCCACGAACAGCAGGCGCGCGCCGGAATCGGCGAGGATGTAGGCGATACTGTCGGGGTTGTCGACGGCATGCATCGGCACCGGCGCGAGACCACGCGACAACGCGGCCTGGTCCATTGCGATATGCGCGATGCCGTTGGGCACCAGGATCGCAACCCGCTCGCCGGCGGCAAATCCTTCGGCGGCGAGGGCCCGGCGCCAACGCTCGATCTCGGCATCGATCTGCTGCCAGGAATAGCTCGCCCAGCGTCCGGCCGTCACATCGTACTGCCGATAGGCTTCGCGGCCCGGCGTCAGCGCAACGCGCCAGCGCAACAGCTGCGGCAACGTCATCACCTCCGCCAGCGCGCGCGGGCGATCTTGAGTGTGAACGGTGAGGTCTGCCATAGAATCATCCCGCAGTGCCGTCGCCAATGTAGAGATCGACAGCGATCCCGGCCAGTCGGCGCGACCTTGATCCTCGGCAATGCCGGCGTTTACCCCTGCACCTTGCAGGTGACGGGGCCGTTGTCGAGCATGAGCTGGTTGCCGCCGAGGTCGGTCACGATCTGCCCGGCATAGATGCCCCTGGCCTTGTCGCGCTGCGCCGAGATCACCACCCGCACCCGGCTCTTGTCCGACTCGTCCATGGCGACGACCAGGAGATTGTCGTCGCGGAAGCTGAACAGCGTGACTTTCGACGGGTAGTCGAAGTCGATCGGCGGCAGGCCGCCCTGCTTTTTCGGCACCTCAAACGTCAGCTCCTGGTCCTGCGGGTAGGAACAGGTGATCGACTTCGCAGCCGCCGCACCCGCATGCAGGATGAACAGCGAGGCAATGCAGAGGATGGCGGCGCGCTCCATGATAAAACTCTTGACGTGAATCTTGTGCATCTGTCGCGCCGGGCGGCCAACACGTTCAGGCGTTAACCGCGAAAGAATCGACTGGTGCGTGACCTACTCACCAACAACCAGTGTCATGCCCCGCGAAGGCGGGGCATCCAGTACGCCGCGCCTTATCCGTATCCCTGCGCCGCTTCTGGAATACTGGATCGCCCGGTCAAGCCGGGCGATGACACCAAGAGTGTGGTACGCGCGTGACACAAGTTCGCAACGACGTCGAAGATGGTGTGACGCAGCACTTCAAGCTTTGCGGCGATTCTGCGCCGGCAAAGCACAGATCAAGGTCGGGCAAGGCGGCACTTTGTCGCCGGAACGCGCGAGCGAGCCATCCCGTTATCTCCGCACACATCAATCGGAGTGAATGACGGAATGAAGAGTTTCTTTGTGGCGATAGCTGTTGCTGCTGCGGCGCTCGCAACCTCATCCGCGGCAAACGCCGCCGGCAAGGGCACGGCCAAAACCGCGCATGTGCAGGCCGGCCAACCGACCGACATCAGCGCGCAGGGCCGGCATCGTCACTGGCACGGCCCGCGCCATCATCATTGGCGGCCTCACGGCTACTATCGCCCGCATTATCGCAGCTACGGCTATTCTCCGCGGCCGCATGGCTACCACGGCCGGCCCCACGGCTATTATGGCGGCCATCGCTGGTGAGAAGAAAAGCCCGCAGCGATGCGGGCTTTTTTGTTGGGGAGTCTGCATCGATGCTTTCAGACCAGCAGCAGCGGCCGGCTTGACGTCGCCACGTGGCGGATCAACTCCATGTCCTCGTCCGAAATCTCGAACAGGCCGAGACGCAGCTTGTAGCCCCAGTTCGGATTGTCGCGCGCAAAGGAGAGGCTTTCAAGCAGCGGCCGGATCGGCACCTCGGCGGCGTCACCCCACGTGACGTCGCGGCGGAACGGATGGAAGCCACCGCCCATATCAGCCTGGTAGGGCACGCCCGGCTTGACCACGCCGATCGCGGTGAAGGCCTGGAGCCGATCCTTGCCGCCAAAGGTTACGGTCGGCGAATAATAGGCGATGTGATCGCCCGGCGAGATCCGCCGCAGGGGTCCGCCCTTGCCGTGGCAGACCTGCATGAAGCCGTGCGCACGCCCGATCCGGACGTGCTGGGCCGAGGCGACGGCGATCCAGTGTTTCATGTAAGGTCCTCCGACAGAGGTCCACCTTTTAGCAGCAGCCGTGTCAGATTCTGGCAGCAGCCATTCGACGCACGGTTTGACCAAGCCGAACACTCCGGCCGCAGACACACTTAACGTCTTAGTTGCAATTACTTACGTAGACTAATGACGAGAGTCGGCCGCTGGCCGAGCCTATCGTGGAAATGCGCCGATGAGTTTGGTCCGACCGATGTCAGAGCTTCCTTCGCCGTCTGAGCACTCATCCGCAAATCGCTCGAAGCACGGGGTCAGCCTGCGATGGAAAATCCTGGCTGGCAACCTGATGACGGGCCTCCTCGCCGTGGCCTTCGCCGTTTCGGTCGCCTGGGATGGATGGCGCGATCTGCGCAAGCGAGAAGCGGCCGCGCGTACGCTTACCGCATTCGAACTGGTGATGAAGGCCAACAGCCTGATTCCGGCCGAGCGTACCGCTTGGTTTGCGGTTACAGGCCCGACGGCCGAGGCGGCGACGTCCGAAAAATTGTCAGCCTTGGACAAAGTTGTTGCCGGCACCGACGCTGCCATCAGCGCCGCCAAGAAGGCCGTTGGCGCGGCGGATCTTCCGGTCGCATCGATTGAGGCAGCCGAGCTTGCCTTGCAACAGACCCGCAGTGCTGGGCGCCAGACGGCGGTCACGGCCAAGGCGCAGCGTCCACCCAACGGCCAGACGGCGATCGTGGATGGGCTTGCGCGCGCCGTCGACTCCCTCACCGCCGCGACCGGCGAAGTCCTGATCAACCTGTCGCGCACAGGCAGCGACATAGAAAACCTGTTGCCGTCGGCGCAGCTCGCGCAAAGCGCACAGGCCATGCGCACCACCAATGGTGCGCGCACGGCGATCCTCGGCCTCTTCGTCCGCAATCAGCCCTTGTCTGCCGCCCAGAACGTCGACGTCACCGAATTGACCGGTCAGGTCGCGCTGCTCTGGCGGCAGATCGAGCAGGGCGTCAGCAATGCCGGCAGCGCGCCGGAGCTCGTTCGCTCGATCGACCAGGTGCGCGCCAAGCTCATGACCGAAGGCGAGCCACGGTTTCGCGAGGTCGCCGCGGCCGCGCGCGATGGCCGCCCCTCTCCGGCCAGTGAAGCCGAGTGGCCCGGCTGGATCGCCGGCACCCTGAACAGCGTGCTGGGCCTGCGCGATGCCGCCTTGGACTTTGCGCACAAGGCCAATGACGCTGCGATCGCTCAGGCGCAGATGCGGCTGAGCTGGGCTCTCGCGGCACTGTTCGTCGTGCTCGCCGCCTCGATCGCCGTGGTTTTCGTAGCGATGCGCCACGTGATCCGGCCACTGGCGCGGCTGACCGGGGCGACGCTGCGGCTTGCCGACCGGGAGCTCAGCGTCGAAATCCCGGACGGACATCGCAAGGACGAGATCGGCACCATGGCCAACGCGCTGCAGATCTTCAAGGACGCGCTGATCGCGAAGAAACTCGCGGATGAAGCGGCTGCACGCGAGGCCGAGGCGCAGATCGAGCGCGGCCGGCGGGCCGACGCCATCACCCGCGATTTCGAGGCCGTGATCGGTGAGATCGTCAGCACGGTGTCGTCCGCGGCGACCGAGCTCGAGGCTTCCGCCGGCACGCTGACGGCGACGGCCAACCGCTCGCAGAAGCTCACCACTGCGGTCGCGGCGGCCTCCGATGAAGCTTCCGTCAACGTGAACTCGGTGGCCACCGCCACCGAAGAGCTCACCTCGTCGGTCACCGAGATAAGCCGCCAGGTTCAGGAATCCGCGCGCAGGGCGAGTGAAGCGGTCGAGCAGGCACACAACACCAACAAGCGCGTCGGAGAGTTGTTGCTTGCGGCAAACCGGATCGGCGATGTGGTCGAGTTGATCAACTCGATCGCGAGCCAGACCAATCTCCTGGCGCTGAACGCGACCATTGAAGCCGCGCGCGCTGGCGAAGCCGGCCGCGGCTTCGCGGTGGTCGCGGCGGAGGTGAAGGCGCTGGCGCAGCAAACCGCGAAAGCGACCGAGGAAATCCACCAGCAGATCCTGGGCGTCCAGACGGCGACGAAGGAGTCGGTCGGCGCCATTGGGGAGATCAGCGACACCATCGCGCAATTGTCGGAAATCTCCTCGGCGATCGCCGCCGCCGTCGAAGAGCAAGGCGCGGCTACGCAGGAAATTGCTCGCAACGTCCAGCAGGCGGCGCTCGGCACCGAGCAGGTATCCACAAATATCGCCGACGTGCGCGACGGCGCGAGCCAGACCGACTCGGCTTCATCGCAGGTGCTGTCAGCCGCCCAGCTACTGGCCCGCGACTCCAGCCGTCTGAAGCTCGAGGTCGGTAATTTCCTGGAATCGGTGCGCACAGCCTAGCTTGAACGGCAACCGCGGACAGCCCCCTGCGGGGAGAGTTAACCAAGCTGCGGCGCCTGCACTTCATCTCATCGCTTTGGTCTTACCTGACACGCCCCGCAGGATAACCCCGGCCGTCTCCCGTCCGCTCGCCAGCGCCGCCTCGACCGTGCCCATGTCACGGCCGCGGTAGAGGGCTTCACCGGAAAAATAGACGGGCGTGCCATCCGCGCTTGAGAGGATCGATTGCGCCACGCGCGTTTGCGGCGTGGCCCAGGAATAGGCGCCGCGCGCGAAGGGATCGTGCGCCCAGTTGATCGCCCGCGCCGCGACGAGCTCTTTCGCGAGATCGCCCGGTGACAGGCCGAAGATGCCGGCAAGCGACGCAAGACCAGCCTGGATCAGCTCCGGCTCGGCGAGCCCCGCAAGGCCTTTCGTCTGCGGACCTCCGAACCAGCCGGTGAGCACGGGATGCTCGGCCGGATGCTGCGTCCACCATACCGGGATTTTCTCATTCGAGAGCAGGAAGGTCAGGTCAGCAAGATCGGCCTGCCGCTCGAGCCACCAGCGCCGCTCGAATCGCAGCAGGATTTTGATGACGTTGCCGAAGCCGATATCCGCGGCCGCCGCAACTCTCTCTCGGGTAGCGCTCGGCAGCGCGATCTCCCTGAGCAGAGGCAACGGCACGGTAAGGACCGCAACATCGCCATGATGTACCTCGCCGCTGCCGCAACGAACGACCACGCCGCCATCGCACTCCTCGATTGCTGACACGGCGGAGTCAAAGTGGATGGCGACGCCATGGGTGCGGCACTCGGCCTCGAGAAAATCGATAAGAGGGCCATAGCCGCCGACGGGACGCGCCTGCATATGCCGCCCGCCATCCATCCATTCGTCGCGCAGCGCCAGCGTGCTGGCACGCGCGGGATCGGCGGCGTCGTAACCTTCGACCATCCGCTCGACGGACTGCCGCAACGACTCGTATTGGGCATCGGCAAAATAGCGACGCAGAAATTCGGAGACGGTCAGGTCGTCCTTCAATTCCCTGACCACCTGGTGAAGCTCGGCCTCGTGCGGATCGTGGCGCGCTTCGCGCGAGAATTTTCCGCCTTCAAAGCTCCATTGCGTCCCTTCGATCGCCTCGAGCGAAAGCCCCGCCTCGGCAAGCAAAGCCCGCGTGACCGGCCCTTCGCCATGGACGAACTCGGCGCCGCCGGCCGCGTCGTATCCAAACTCCGCGGCAGGAAGCGGATGGATCCGCCCGCCACACCTCGCGCGCGCTTCCAGGATCGTCACGCGCCGGCCGGCACGGGCGATCTCGCGCGCCGCCATCAGACCGGCCGCACCGGCACCGACGATCACGATCTGCTCCGACTTGTCCGACATGCCCTGCTTTACTGGCCCGCGGCTTTCGGATCGTTCTGGAGGAGATAACGCAGCAGCAGCACGCCGCCGCCGAGCGGCCGCGTGCTCTCGAGTGTCATCGCGGTGACGGGCGCACGCTGCTCGCTCTCGGCTTCGCCCGAGTCGAACACGATCGGCGCACCACTGGCACCGTCCACGGCCGGACAGAGGATCAGGTTCAGCTCATCGATCAGCCCCGCGCGCAAGAATGCGCCGTTGGCCGCGCCGCCGCCCTCCAGCAGCAGCCGCTTCACGCCAAGCTCGCGATTGAGAACTTCGAGCGTGAGCGAAAGATCGATCTCCGACTTGCCGGCGAAGACGTAGGACACGCCCTCGCCGCGGAGACCGGCCAGATGCGCATCCGATACGCGCTCGGTCAGCACCACGACGATCGGATCGCCGCCAATGTCCGAGCGGCCCCAGCCGATCTTGCCGTGCGCATCGAGCACCACGCCGTAAGCTTTCGCGTCGCGCCGCGCAAACCAGTTTTCACGCGGGAATGTCGCGCTCGTCGTGGGATAGGGCTTGCCCTTGGCGAACTCCGAGCCGGTGACGCGGCCGATCAACCAGGCATCGCCGCCGAGCTCGTCATGTATCTTCTCGAACCAGTCCGCGCCTGCGCCCTTCGGACGCCAGCGGCTGTGATGGGTGCGGCCATCGACGCTCGAGGCCATCAGGCAGATGACGTAGGGCTTCATGCAATTCTCCCTGCTTTCTTCTCAGGCCGCCGGTCCGCCACCCTCGAGGCGATCCTTGGCACGATCCCTGGCACCGTCCTTGGCACCATCCTTGGCGCCATCCTTGGCGCGATCATTCAGGATCACCGCCAGCGGATTGAGCCTTGGCGGCGCGACCAGCTTGAGTGTGTTGGCGTCGTGATGATTGAACGGCGCACCTCGCACGAAAAGCTCGGTCTGGATCAGATAGGTCCAGCTTCCATCGTCGTTGAAGGTGATGTCGCAGCGGTAACTGTCGGTGCGGAAGGCTTGTTCCAAGAAGTCGGTCGAGCAGATCCCGTACGTCGTCTCGCCGCGCTTGGCCGTGACAGAGATCTTCTTGTCGTCCGGCCCGGCCTTGCCCGACGCGAGCAGCACCTGGCCGCGCGGAATCGCCAGCGTCTGCATGATCAGCCCGGTCGCCGGCTCCCACAACCAGTAGCCAACCTGGTCATGGAAGGTGATGTCCTCCTCGGGCGTGTTGATGTGGATGTGATAGCGCAGCCCATAAAACAGCTGCGGTCCGTTGGCCTGCGGATCGATCGGGTCCATCCGGATATGCTCGATGAAAACCCGCCGCTCCGGTCCCTCGGCCTTCGGGTTGATATCGACACCCTTGTTGGCCTGCCAGACACCGGCGAGGCGGCGAAGCGGGCCAAGATTGGCGAGTGCATCGGGAGAAACATCATCGGGCTCGGTGAAGATGTCGGCGGGAATGGGGAGCATGGGGGCGTCTCCGCTGGGGTGCGGGGAGCAGCAATAGCATGAGGATGGTGTGCGTGGCTTCAACACGTCCTTCACAAGCGCGAGTGGGCAAGGGCCACATCTGGAGCCGAAAAAGCCGGCGCGGCCAGGATGTCAGGTTTCGGGTGGCGCTCGCTGGCACCTTGCGGTTGGATGGCAGAGTCATTGCCGAGAGAACCGAAGGTAAACATGGCCGCCAGGACCTACGGGACGGTCTGTCCCGAGCGACAAAAGGAGATGAACGGGCTGGAGTTCGTCAAGGGCCTTGCCAGCGGGGCGCTCCCGCTGAACACGATCGCGCAGACCTTGGGCTACGACGTGGTGGAGGCCGAGAGCGGTCGGGTCGCTATCACGCTCGATCCAACGGCCGCGCACCTCAATCCATGGGGGACGGTGCATGGTGGTCTCACGGCGACGCTCCTCGATAGCTGCATGGGCCTCGCCATCCAGTCGATGCTCGAACGAGGCGTTGGCAGCACGACGCTCGAGTTCAAGATCTCGCTTGTCCGAGCCATCACGCTGGAGACCGGCCAGATCAGGGCCGAGGGCAGTGTCCTGAATTGCGGCCGTCGTGTCGGGACGGCAGAGGGCCGTGTAACCGATACCAAGGGCCGATTGCTCGCGCATGGCACGACGACCTGCCTGATTTTTTCGAGCTAGCGTTGTTGCACCCGTTCCACGGGGCTGTCAGTTCTGACGGGCATTGAGTCGAGCACCGTCACCGTAATGCGCTTCGTCCGTTGCCTGGCCTTTTGAGCTAGACGCGCGTGACGCGCATCGGCCCATCGCGCCCCCAAAAGAGAATCCCATCAACAAAGGCCAACCCGGTCTGCCGTATCGGGCGCCCACCGACATCGTCAACATCGGTACGACGAAACCAACGAATCTATGGTACCTCGCTACGGGCAGGGGAATATCAGGGGAATCGGATGCATTGTGCCTTTCGCAGGGTCGCTCGGGCGATCCTGGCCACTATCTCGATCATGGCTTTCGGCGTCGGCACGGCGCTCTCGCAAACCGCCAGCTATTCGTCACCTGCCTACAAGGAACCCGTCACCCTATCCAGCGAGAACGGCGTGCTCGAAGTCACGCTCACCGCGCAGCAGGGCGAGATCGCGCTCGACACCGCAGCGGCCCCGGTCAGGGACGCTCTCCTGTTCGGCTATCGCCTGGTCCGCGGCAAGGCGTCAAACGGCGTCACCGCTGCAAAGGGCCTCTATCCGGCACCGACGCTGCAGGTCTTCCCCGGCGAGCGCCTCGTCATCCATCTCGAGAACGCGCTGTCTGGACTCACGATCCGCGACTTCTACGACCCGCGATACACGCTGGCCGGCGGCGAAGTACCGACCTATCCCGAGCAGCTCGAGGTCTCGCCGATCAATCTCCACACCCATGGGCTGCACGTCAGCCCGAAGGGGAATGCCGACAACGTCCTCATCCACATGCCGGTCGGCACGTCGAGTACCTATGTGTACGACATCCCCACCAACCAGCCGCAAGGAGCCTATTGGTACCATCCGCATCTCCACACGCTAACGACGGCGCACGTCTACGCGGGGCTTGCCGGCCTGCTTGCGATCGGACGGACCGACGGCAATCTTCCGATCGTGACGCAGAAGGGGATCCCGGTCCGCAACATGATGCTTCAATACAACTTCGTGTTTGATCGCCGGGGGCCGAAGCCGCAGCTCAACAATCCCAACTGGCCGCAATTCGTCAGCACCCTCACCCCCCCCGCGCCGGGAGCGCTGGCGAACGGGACCTATCGCCCGATTCTCGCGCCGGTGAATTTCACCGCAGCGGCGCCCGGCTCCCGCTTCGCCACCGTATGGTATGCAGGCCCGCTCTCGATCCAGAATATGCGCGGGCGCTTCCAGTTCATCCCGAACAATCTCCAGACATTTACGGCCAGCAGCGGGCGGGCGGATGACGTGCCGGCCGATCCGTCGCTTCCCGACCATCTCCGCGATGTCCAGTTCACGGTGAACGGCCAATTCCAGCCAACGCTGCGGAGCAAGCCGGGACAGACCGAGATCTGGGTTCTCGCGAATGTGAGCGACATGGCCTATATGAGCGTGCGCCTCACAGAGACGGCGACCGGGCACCATCCGAAGATCGCCATCGTGGGGCAAGATGGCAATCCCAGCCCTGCAGTCCGCTATCCCGTCGAAGAGAACGGAACCCGCCTCGTCATACCGCCGGCATCGCGCTTCGCGATTGCGGTCACGATGCCGGATCGCGGTGACCTGATTCTGGAAATGCCGGAGCGGGGTGCCGGTGCGCGAGCAGAAAATGCGCCGGGCATCCTCTACACCAGCAACGGCACCGAAAATCCGCCTGCGGTGCTCGGCACACTCAGCGTGCTGCCGTCTGCGGTGAGCTATTATGACGGGTTCTTTCTGTTCCCGACACAGGTCCTGGCGCGGGCCATGACCGAAGGGGACAAAGGAGAGACCACGGCCTTCACCGAAGGCCAGCCACTCGGCGCCTTCACGCCATTCGAAGATCTCTCCACGGTCACGCCCGACTTAACGCGCCATATTCTGATCAATGGCGGTTTTCTCAACGACCTCGCGAGCACGCATGATCCCAAGACCTTCATCTATGCTTTCGACAGCGGCGCGTTTCCAAACGTCCCCCTGATCCAGCCCCGCCTGAATTCGATGGAAGAATGGGTGTTTCGCAACGAGAACAATGACGAGCATCCCATCCACGTGCATGTGAACGATTTCCAGATCACTGGCATCTCCGACCCCACCACGGGGCTGAAGGTCGGATCCGTGAAGCAGGGCATCGACAATGCCAATGTGCCGGTCCCCAATCTCGGGCCGGAGGAGTCCGTGATCCAGCCCGGCACGCTGTCGATCAGGACCCGCTTCAAGGACTATGCCGGCCTCTTCGTCATGCACTGTCATCGCCTCAATCACGAGGACAACGGTCTCATGGCGCTGGTCAATGTCATCCCGGCCGTATCGTCCTATGCGGTGGCGATTCCGGGCAGCCACGGTCGTCCGGCCACGGTCAGGATTCTGGACGGCGACAGACTGCTCGCGACAGTCACGCCGTTTCCCGCATTCGAAGGCACTCTGAGCGTGGCGATGGGCGACGTCGACGACGACGGCATCTACGATCTGGTCGTCGGGGCCGGTGCCGGCCACGCGTCGGAGATCGCCGTGTTCTCCGGCGCAGCGAAGAATGGCGCTGCCCCCTTCGCAACACAGCTTGCGCGCTTCAACGCGTTTGGCGCCAACGCACGCAACGGCGTGAGTGTGGCGGTCGCGAAGATCGACGGCATCACCACCGGCGACAACATCATCGTCGGCTCCGGGCCCGGCGACAAGAGCGAGGTCAGGGTCTTCAGCTCCGCGCTGCCGGTCCTCGGCACCGCGCCGAGCGTGTTCTCGTCCTTCAGCCCCTATCCGGGGGATCAATCCGGTGTGGTCCTCGGCGCGGGATTCGTCGATTTCACCACTGGCCGCCAGAGCATCGTCACGGCGCCCGGACCAGGCGCTCCTTCCACCGTGAAGGTCTTCGTGTTTCCGCTGCTCGAGCCGATCGGTCACGCGTCCGGCGATCATCACCATGGCTCCGCCGGCACCGGGCAGCCGGTGGCGACGACGGAATTCTCACCTTTCGGCGGCGCCTATCGGGGTGGCGTCTCGCTCGCCACCGGCTGGCTCGCCGGCACGCTCGGCGGCGCCGAACGCATCGTCGTCGGCCAGCGTGACGGTGGGGTGGTCAAGATCTTCTCCAGCGGCTCGGCGCTCGATGGCGGGCCTTCGATGTATCTTCACAGCGCCGCTGCGCATCCTCATGCCGGCTTTACCGAGATGGCCTCCTTCGTCCCCTTCGGCGAAAGCGCCCGCGGCGTGAGCGTTGCCACGACGAGCACGACGGACGGGGCAGACCTCCTGGTCAGCCCGTTGTCGTCCAGCAGCAATGCCACCATTCGCCGCTTCGCGCTCGAGCGGCCCAGCAAGACCGCGACGTCGCTGGCAGCCGTCCTCAGGGCCGAGATCCCCGTGGAGGGACCGGTCACTCTCGGCGGCGACTGAGGGTGGAAGTCACGGTGCTCAGGGGCGGAATCGCGCTTATCCTCTGCAGCGCGATGAGATCAGGATGAATCGTCATCGCGCTTCAGGTCGTTGCTTGAGCATGTTCCCTCGCGACAAACGCGTTCCGCGTTTGTCGCGAGGGAAGACCGCCTCACAGTTTTCCGGATCATGCTCTAAAGGTTTCGTCTCACACTTTCGAGAAATCGTTCTTTCTCGCCAGGCGCGTAACCTTGGGAAGCTCCGTAATACGGCTCATTGAAATTATTGTACGGTGCGGCCCGGTATTGGATCGGCGGCCCAGATGGCGCGTAGATCATGCCCTGATTGGGACGAACAATAGCGTGCCGCCGGTGTGCGGGATGCGCCGTAGCTGCGTTCGCAGAGCCACACAGGGTGACCAAAAGGGCTAAGGCCAAAATAGAACGCATCGCTTTTTCTCCAATCGGCCACCCGTCCCAACCAACAGCAGCTTCACGATTGGTCACACCTCTTCAGCCGAAGGTGCGTCGAGCAATGACTTAGACACTGGCTACGGGGCGCGGCGGTTGATCCAAGTCAAAAGCGCGCCGGGCCAATGGCTTGCAGCCGGACAGGAGCGGCGCCGCTTGTCGCGTCGATGCCCAATCCCAGTCCGGTAACGGCGAAGGGCTTCGTTCTATTGACCTATGTCAAATCGGCCCTCTCCCACTCAATTCCGATTGGGGTTGGTGCCGCGCAAGCTTGGAGGACGAGCGACATGCGGATCCTTAGAACGATATGCTGGATATGCGCGTTGCTCGGATTGCTGTGTACCAGCCTTCCTTCACGAGCCCAGACAAGCGATCAGACAACTCAAACGCCGAGCCCTACGCCCTCGCCGGTTCCGGAGCAGCAGCCGCTCAAGCCGGCCGAACTCGAGGCACTGGTCGCGCCGATTGCGTTGTATCCGGATACATTGTTGTCGAACGTGCTGATGGCATCGACCTATCCGCTTGAGGTGGTACGCGCAGATCGCTGGATGAACCAGAACAAGAACCTCAAAGGAGACGCCCTGAAGATCGCCGCGGAGAAACAGGACTGGGACGCGAGCGTCAAGGCTTTGGTCGCGACGCCCTCGGTTCTCCAGATGTTGCACGAGCACCTCGAATGGACGCAAAAGCTCGGCGAGGCGTTTTTGGTGCAGCAGCAAGACGTGATGGACGCTGTGCAGCGGTTGCGTTCAAAGGCCTATGGCAGGAACAAGCTGGTCACGACGCAAGAGCAGAAGGTGACGGTAAGGCAGGAGCAGAACCGACAGTTCATCTACATTGAACCCGCATCGGCGGACAGCATCTACGTCCCCTACTACGAACCGCAGGTGGTTTTCGGCGATTGGCCGTACTCCGATTATCCTGCCTATCCCTACTACTGGGGCTATCCCGGCTACGTCGGCGCCGGCATCATCGCGACCGGCGTGGCCTTCGGCGCGGCCTACGCACTGGGGCGATGGGCCAGCGGCGGCTACTGGGGCGGCGGCGGATGGTGGGGTGGCAGCCGGGTCAATTGGGGTGGCGGCGCTATCGACATCAATCGCGGTGCTCGCGTTGAACACTGGCAGCACGACGCAAGGCATCGACAGGGTGCACGCTACAACAATGCGAACCTGCAACAGCGATTTGGCAATGCCAATCAACGGCCAGGTGGGAACCGGCAAGGATTAGGGGCCGGCGCCAATCGTCCGAACGCGGGCGACCGGACGCAACGCGCCGACCGCGGCCGAGCGACAAACAGGCAGGCAGGCGCTGGTCGAACGGCCGGCAATCGCCAAGTGCGTGACCGCTCGGCGGCGGCCAGGAACGCAAGGTCTGCAAGGTCAGGTGGTCGCGCGGCGCACCGCGGAGCTTCCAGAGCTGCGCATTTCAGGCCTGCGGCGGGTCGCGGGGGCGGAGCGCGGTTCGCAGGCGGAGGACATCGAGCCGCAGCATTCCGGGGCGGCGGAGGCTTCCGTGGTGGTGGAGGATTTCGCGGCGGCGGTGGCGGTTTTCGGGGCGGCGGCGGTGGAGGGTTTCGAGGCGGCGGCGGTCGTGGCGGTGGACGCCGCTCGGACATCAACCTCAAGCACGATGTCGTGCTCCTCGGCCGGCTCGACAACGGTCTTGGTTACTATCGCTTCGCCTACAACGGCAGCGACAAGCTCTATGTCGGGGTGATCGCGCAGGAGGTGCAGACTGTACGACCCGACGCAGTCACACGCGGCAGCGACGGCTATCTGCGGGTCCATTACGAACGGCTCGGTCTCAAGTTCCGGTCGTATGACGATTGGGTCATCTCCGGAGGCCTGCCGCCGCGCTGAACGGCCACGTCCCCGGCCTCCAAGGCGAACGCTTGATTTAGGTCATGGCTCGCCGGTGGGGCCGGAAGCTTCATCACACCACATCGCATCACAAGTGGAGCATACGGATGTGGGTCCTGATGTACGTCTTCTCCTACTCGGTCAATCCTGCCGCCACAAACGACAGGGCGGAATGGCGGCTCTACCCGAATGTGGTGTTTCAGGAGTTCTCGAACGAAGAGCGATGCAACGCGGCCAAGACGGCGCTTGAAGGCAGCTTGAAGGAGGCGGGAGCCACACTGAGAAGTGGATTAGAGGACTTGAGGAGCCTGGGTAAGGCCGACCCAGCGCAGATCATCGTTGCCTACAAGGTAGAATGCCTTCCGAAGTAACGTCGAAAATCGTGGGACCGCAGAGTGTAGATCGACAATTGTCGAGCACGAATAGCCATCGACTTTCGTTGGCCTTGTCTACATTCGGGAGACGCACGGGAGTTTGAGAACAGTCAGAAGCACGTCCGTATTTCTCAGTCCGGGCCCTTTGACTTAGATCAACTCGCCGCTAATCGGCAGGCTCGTTCTGTTCGGGGGCATACGATACGAGCCTCAGGAGTTTGCAATGATGAAAGCAGCCGTCGCAGCGATTGCGCTTTTGACGACGACCTCGTCTCTCACGTACGCAGCAGAGACATCATCCACCGTCGGAGTGGGACAGCCCGGCGCAGCCGACCTGAAAAGCCTGACGGATATGCGTGTCGGCATAGTCAAGGCCGCCTTGCAGCTGACACCCGATCAGGAAAAATACTGGCCGGCCGTCGAGGAGGCCATCCGCGCCAGGGCGAAGAACCGGCAGGCGCGCTTGGAACGGATAGCCGAATTACACGATGGTGAAACGGACGCCCTCCACCAGAGTAATCCAGTCGAGCTTATGCAGCGCAGAGCGGACCGGCTCATTCAGCGCGGTGGCGACCTCAAGAAGCTCGCCGATGCTTGGGAGCCGCTCTACAAGACGCTGAGCGAGGATCAGAAGAAGAGGATGTCCTTCGTGTCATATGTCGTCATGCGCGGGATGCGCGATGTGATCGAGCACAGTCGCGAGACCGACGAGGACGACGAATAGACACAACGGTGTGAAGATATCGCCTTTCGGCGTACAAGCCGGCGTAGCGCTCCGCGACGCGGCCTTGCGGCTGGTGTGGATGACTCCAAAGCACTGCCGCGTCGGCAGCCATATTGTTGGTGCTGCTGCCCTGTGACGACACCACGCGCGATCTGAGATGACATCAATGGACGTCGACACCGGCGGGAGACAACGACGATCTCTCCCGTCAGCCGAGAAGTTGGGTTTGCCGAAAATGATGGCTTTGGGGAGTGAACCACCTGGCCAGGGCGCGCACCTCGTCTTCGCATGTTTCCAGTGCGATCTTCTGGGCGAGCATCACGTCGCCGATTGGCAGATCACCAATCGTCGTGAAACACAGCCCATCGCGGAGGCGGCCTCTTTTGTCAATCTCGCATACGTTGACCGAGGTGCCGGTAAAGATCCTGTAATGATTTCCGGTGTTGCCTCCGACCACATCGAAGTAGCCGTTGCTTGCGAACTGCTCGCGCTGCGCCTGCGACAGCCAATCTCGCAGCATCCGCAGCGACCGCCCCTCAGGCGTGGCCTCCGCGCCGCGCCTTAGGAAAAGGGCTCTCGTCGCTCTCATGCGGGAGCGGGTACCCAACGGCAATGGTCGAAATCGAAACATGACAGGAAGGCGACTACCCGCCGATCAGTCTGGGAAAAAAGAGTGTTTCTTCCGCCGTGGGGTCGAACGATCGGATTTTCGATACCTGACCATGACTGGTCCTGACCGCTGCGGTGAAGCCAACCCCGGTCAGTTCGTAGAACCGCCGTTCCGCTCGGGCCAGCTCCTCTGCGTCGTCGGAGTTGAAGGAATAACGGCTATCGCCGCTGCGGTCCATCACGAGCTGGATTGGCATGATTGCCCTCCTATGATCGCTGTGGTCGGAGATCCTCGATCCAAAAGTATCGCTTGGGCAACGCCCAGTCCGGGCGTTGCCGTAGCCGCGCTCCTTTAGCCTCGCTTAGCCGCCTCGTACGTGTCCCGGTATCCTCTGGCAATCGTTCGAACGCCCCGTCCGATATCGTCGTAGACATCGTCCGGCAGGTTCGCCAGGGAGACACGCAGCGACCATTCGGGGGCATCGAAGCCGCCACCATTCAGCAGCACGATCCCGTGGGCTTCCGCCAAGCGGAATGCAAGATCGAGCGGATGAATGTGCTTCTTCAGATAGTCGACGGCTTCGTCCCCGATGTTCTTCCGGGCCCAGAACTCGAAATCGATCAGGGCGTAATAGGCGTCGTAGTTGGGATTGGGCGACAGCTTGTCGGCAAGTCCCAGGCCATCGAGCAGTGCCCACAGCCGCTTGTTGACGATTTCCATGCAGGCGGCCTGATAGGCCTTCTTCGCATCCATCATCTCCGCGAGCGAGAAAAGGCTCATCATCACCTGCTGCGGCAGCGACAGGCCCGCGGTGTGATTGAGCGCGACGTCGCGACTGTCGGCAACGATCCGATCGATGAACTTCAGCTTGCGCGGCTCCAGCGTCAGCGGTCCGTAACGCTTGTCGAGCGCCTTCACAGCGTCGTCGGGCAGCTTCGCGATCATCTTGTCGAAGATGTTGTCTTCATGAATGGCGATGGCACCGAGCCGCCATCCCGTGCAGCCGAAATATTTGGAATAGGAATAGACGCCGATGGTGTTGTGCGGGAGCTCACCCAGCAGCGAGCGGAAGCCGTGGACGAAGGTACCGTAGACGTCGTCGGTGAGCAGCATGAGGTCGGGGCGCTTGGTCTTGACCAGCTTGCCCAGCTTGGCGATCGTCTCCGGGCTCACGCCCATCCCGGAGGGATTGGCGGGATTGACGATGAAGAACGCCTTGATCTTCGGATCCTCCAGCTTCTTGATTTCCTCGTCGGTAAACTGGAATTTGTTCTCCTGCGGTGCCCTGATCTGGACGACCTTGAGGTCGTAATCTTCCAGATGCGTCATCTCGATGTAGGGTGTGAAGATCGGCGTTCCCAGCGCGATGGTGTCGCCGGGAAGCAATAGGCGGTTGGCCTTCAGCGACTTGAAGAGGTAGCACATCGCCGCCGTGCCGCCCTCGACCGCATAGATGTCGAACTTGCCGGCCGGCCGCGGATCACCGCAAACGGCCCACATCAGATATTCGTGCACGACCTTTTCGTTGTGCACCAGCATGCGGTCCGGCACCGGATAATTGTCCCCGATGATGGAATCGACGAGTTCGTGGACGAAGGCATCCGCGTCGAAGCCGAATTTCTTGACCGCAAAGGGCAGCATCTCCGAAAGGAAGCTCGCACCCGGCATCTCGGAGTGCTTGGCGAGCCAAGCCTCAAACCGCGCGGCAATGCCCTTCGCCTGGGGCATGCCGCCAATCCCCGCCGGGTGCTCCATGACCCGCTTGCTTTCGGTGATCGCGAACTGTCCCAGCAGGAAGAAACCTTCGCGCGGCGTGGTGGCCACCCAGTTCGGGTTGCCGCGGCCGGCGTTCAGGAACGCGGATTGCGTCCGTTTCGACGTCGCCTTGGCGAGATTGATCAGCTCGTCCTTGATCTCGAACGGGCTCAGCGCCTCGAATTTTTTCAGGGTCAAGATGTCGGCCATGTGACACTCCCGGACTGTGCGATCTGTTGGAACGAGCACGAGGTGGACCAGGCTCTGGCGCCCGCGAAGATCGCGCCGAGGATGATCGGCGCCCGCTGGCGTCTCTTGATCTACCTCAAGGCATAGGCGGCAATGACGCTCCGAATCTCCGCCATGCCGCAACGCACCAAGACGATGTCGTCGGTGATGCCTCGGATGCCCCGCAGCTCGGCCGTTGCGCTTGACATAAATCAACATGTCCTGTCCGGACCGTCGCCTCATGTTGGTCGATATTGCTTCAGCTCTCGTCGTCGGGTCTTCGATTCTCGAAGCGGAGCGGGAGCGAAGCGGGCGCACGCCGACGGCATGAACGGGGTGACATCATGATCGACTGGTTCTTTCAGACGCTCAAGACCTATCCGGAAATCGCGATCTTCCTGTCCCTGGCGCTGGGCTACTATTTTGGCTCCTTCACCTACAAGGGTCTGGGACTTGGAGCTGTCACCGCGACGCTGATTGCCGCTGTCATCATCGGCCAGATCGGGATCACGATTACAGGCCCGCTCAAGCCGTTTTTCTTCCTGATGTTCCTGTTTGCCATCGGCTACGGCGTCGGGCCGCAATTCGTGCGCGGCATCGCGCAGGACGGTGTTCCCCAAGCGATCTTCGCTGCCGTCGTGTGCGTGTTCTGCCTGCTCGCCGCGTATCTCGGGGCGAAGATTGCCGGTTACGATGTCGGCTCGGCCGCCGGACTCTATGCCGGTTCGCAGACGATTTCGGCGTCAATGGGTCTGGCGACCGATGCCATCAACCGGCTCGGGCTGTCGCCGGAAGAAACCAAGAAGATCCTCGACGGCATGCCCGTCGCCTATGCGGTGACCTACATCTTCGGCACCGTCGGATCCGCGATCGTCCTCGCGCTGCTTGGGCCGGCCCTGCTCGGCATCGATCTGGAAGCGGCGTGCAAGAAATATGAGGAGGAGCACGGCGGCAAGAAGCAGTTGGGCGGTCCCGGCACCGCCTGGCACCAGTTCGAGGTCCGCGCATTCCGCGTTCGCGAGCGCGGCCCGGCGGTCGGGAAGACGGTGCAGGAGGCCGAGGCGCTGGTCCCCGATCAACGGGTATTCATTCTGCGGCTGCGACAGAGCGGGAAGATCATCGATGCCATCGCCGATGCCGTGATTCATGCAGGCGATGTCGTGGCCGTGGCAGGCCGGCGCGACGTGCTCGTCCAGCTGATCGGCGAACAGGCGGAGGAGGTCGACGATCGCGAGCTGCTTGCCATGCCGATCGAAGGTGTCGATGTCTACGTGACCAGCAAGGACGTCGACGGCAAGACCCTGGAGGAGCTGGCGAAGAGCCCGGCATCGCGCGGCGTATTCCTGCGCAAGATCACGAGGGGTGCGATCGCGGTCGAGATTCCCATTCTTCCCAACACCAAGCTGAACCGGGGCGACATCGTCACCATCGTTGGACGCACGCCCGATGTCGCGGCCGCGACAAAGATGCTTGGCCGGCCGGATCGCGCAACCGACGTTGCCGACGTTGCCTTCATCGGTGCCGCCATTGCCATCGGCGCGCTGGTCGGCGCGATCGTCTACAAGATTGGCAGCGTGCCCCTCACATTGTCCACCTCGGGAGGAGCGCTGATCTCAGGCCTGTTCTTCGGCTGGCTGCGTTCCGTGCGGCCGACCTTTGGCCGGATTCCCTCGCCTACCGTCTGGTTCATGAACTCCGTTGGCCTGAACGTTTTCATTGCCATAGTCGGCATTTCGTCGGGGCCGGGATTCGTTGCCGGCCTGAAGGCGCTTGGCATCGGCCTGTTTCTCTGGGGCGTCGTGGTGACGACCGTACCGTTGATCCTCGCAATGTATGTCGGCAAGTACCTGTTCAAATTCCATGACGCCATCGTGCTCGGATGCTGTTCCGGCGCACGGACCACGACTGCCTCGCTCGGCATGATCAACGATCGCGCCAGGAGCCAGATTCCGGGTCTTGGCTATACCGTCACCTACGCGGTTGGAAACACGCTGCTGACGATCTGGGGCATGGTGCTCGTCATGCTCATGACATAGAAATCGGCTGCCCGAGATGCTGACCTGGCTGGAGCAGTTTCTCGTCCGTTATCCGGAACTCGCGCTGTTCCTGGTTATCGCCGCGGGCTACTGGATCGGAAGCTTCAAGATCGGCGCCTTCAGTCTCGGCCCGGTCACGGGCGCATTGTTCGCCGGCCTGGCGGTCGGCGACTTCGCGCATGTGCCCGTTTCCAGCATGACCAAATCGTTCCTGTTTCTGCTGTTTCTGTTCGGAGTCGGCTATTCCGTCGGTCCGCAATTCGTGCAGGCGATGAAGCGCGACGGGCTGAAGCCGATGCTGCTCGCCGTCGTCGTGTGCCTCACCGGCCTTGCGTCCGCAATCGCCGTGGGGCGGATACTCGGGCTCGACCCCGGCTTTGCGGCGGGGCTGATGTCTGGGGCGCTGAGTCAAAGTGCGGCGATGGGAACGGCGACCGACGCGGTCAACGGCCTCTCGGCGCCCGAGGCGCAGCGTGCCTTGTATGTTTCGCACATCGCAGTCGCTGACGCGGTCTGCTACATCTTCGGCTATGCGGGCGTGATCACGTTCTGCACGGTGATAGCGCCTGCGCTCCTGAAGATCGACCTGCGGGAAGAGGCGCTCAAGCTCGAGCAGTCGCTGGGAATGACTCGCACCAAGCCGGGTCTGGCATCCGCGTGGCGAAAATTCGAGCTGCGGGCCTATCGGCTGGACGAGAGCTCTCCCCTCGCCGGATCGACCGTCGCGGCCGCCGAAGCCCGCCTGCCCGAGCACCGCCTGTTCATCCATCGGATCCGCCGTGGAGAACGTATTCTCCAGGCGGAGCCCGGCGCCATCCTCGCGCCAGGCGACATCATCACGATATCGGCGCCGCGTCAGATCATCGTGGAGCTGATCGGCGCCCGCGCCGAGGAGGTCGAGGACAGAGGGCTGCTCGACATTCCCTTGATCTCCGCTGACGTTTTCCTGATCGATGCCAAGCTCGCCGGCATGAACCTGCAGGAGGCCTCACAGCGGGACTGGACACGCGGCCTCTATTTGCGCTCGTTGAGCCGGGGCGGCCAGGAGCTTCCGATTGCTCCCGGCGTCGTCCTGCAGCGTGGCGACCTGCTGCGCGTCGTCGGCCCCGAACCGGTCGTGGAGAACGCGGCGAAGAATATCGGTGTCATCGTTGCCCCCAGCACCAGCATCGATTTCGTCGTGCTGGGGCTCGCCATCTTCTTCGGCGGCGTCGTTGGCGTTCTCGTGAGTTTTCCTGTCGGCGGCATCAAGATCGCGCTGAGCACGAGCGTCGGCACGCTGCTTGCCGGGCTTCTGGTCGGATACCTCCGCACGCTCAATCCGCGCTTCGGCCGGATTCCGGACGGCGCCGTCAGCCTGATGACATCACTCGGACTGGCCGCGTTTGTCGGGCTCACCGGCATCCATGCCGGGCCGATCTTCCTTTCCGCCCTGCGAGAATCGGGCATCGGCCTGCTGCTCGGCGGCATGGCAGTGACCCTGCTGCCGCAGATCGTCGGATTCTGCTTCGGTCATTTCGTCTTGCGCATGAACCCAATTCTTCTGCTCGGCGGTCTGACCGGGGCGCAAACGGTAACCGCGGCAATGGCCGCCCTCCAGGAGCGATCGGGAAGCCCGGTGCCAGTGCTCGGCTATACACCGGCCTATCCTATCGCGAACATCCTGCTCACAACCTGGGGCTCGGTCATGGTTCTCGTATTTGCGGCCTGAGCCGACACAGCATCATCTATATGTCGGGAGATTCAGCCTTCGGCCGCACCGCGAAGAGCCAGCCATCGGCAAATGTGCTCGTTGGAAAGACGGACAATTGGAGGACTGCGACTCCGAAGCCGGAAGTCATTCCTGTTCCGGCACCACGAATCCCGCAATGCATCACCTTGCCGCGTTTGCGACCCGCGGGCAGTGGGCGGCCCGCGAGATCCTGCACGCCTGTCTTATGCCGCTCGTGCGGGGACTCTTGCTTACAACGTAAAGTTGGTCTTGAATGGAGCTTTGCCGCTTCTGCCATTCAAGAGCCCAGCGATGATCCGCAGCACGATTTTCCTGATCGTATCGATATTGAGCACGACCGGACTTCTCGCCACGAGAGCAGCGGCCAATTCCGCAGAGTGGACGGTCATGGTTTTCATGAACGCAAAAAACAACCTTGAGCCCGATGCCATCGAGAATTTCAACGAGATCGCGAGCCGGGGAAGCACGAGCGACGTCAACGTGCTGGTCGAGATGGGAAGGCCGGTTGTTCACTTCACTGAGGCCGCAGAGAAGTGGTCAGGCGTCCTCCGATTTCGCGTGAAGAAGAACCAGGAGCCGGTGCCCGCGCAAGCGGTTGTGGATCTCCGGGGTAAGCCCGAACTTTCCGATCTAGGGTCCCCCGCCGCCCTTCAGGACTTCGTCGATTGGGCCGTGGATACTTATCCGGCCAAGCGCTACATGCTCGTCATCTGGAATCATGGGCAAGGCTGGCGGTTTCAGTTGGCGAGCGATACTAATGTGCGGGCAACTTCGGCATCCAGAAATCCGAGTGTCCAGACGGTCAACGCAGCCGATCTGCAGAGAGCGGCGGAAAACACGCCGCCGCTCGGCGGATTCCGCGCGGTTTCCTTCGATCAAGACACAGGCAACTTCCTCTACAACAGCGACATCCAATCGGTCACGGAGACTCTTTCGTCCCGGCTCAAGAAGCCAATTGATGTGATCGGCTTCGATGCCTGTCTGATGTCGATGCTGGAGACGGCGTATGCGTTCAGAAGTTCATCTTCCATGCTCGTCGGTAGCGAAGAGTTGGAGCCGGGCGCAGGTTGGGACTACGACTATTTCCTGAAAAGGCTGCTCGCCAAACCGTCGATGACTGCACTTGAGCTCTCCCGTGCCATCGTAGATGGCTATCGTGCTCGTTACGGCAATTCTCATTCGACGACTTTGTCTATTCTTGATACGCCCAAGGCGCTCGAGACTGCGTCCGCCGTTTCCAAGTTTGCCGATGTCCTCATCGCTAAGCACGATGGGGAAAAGTCCAACATCGTTCAAGCGCGGTCCGCAATGAAGACGTATGGATCTAGCGCGGGCATGAAGACATCCGTCGACTTGATCGGCTTCGCCCATGGGTATGCGGCCATAACGAAGGACGCGGATGCCAAAAAGGCCGCCGAAACGGCGGCCGCAAAGGCGTCTGAGATCGTTCTCTATAACTACGCTTCTGCTCGCAGCAAGAAGGATACGGGTTCGAACGGCGTTGCGATATATTTTCCGGCGTCCGCGCAGGACTTCCGGTCCGACCCTTACCATGAAGGCTATCTGAAGAAGAACACTTCTCACGTCGTCGATTTCGTGTCGAAGGAACGTTGGGCCGATTTTCTCGAGCGAAATCTTCAGTGATTTGGGCGAGTGTTGCAAGGCAGGTAAGGTCTAATGTCGCCTGTTCGGTGCTCATCCTTCTGCTGTCGACGATTGCGCAATGTCTCGCAGAGCAGCGGAATCCGATCGAGTTTAGGGGCGCCCTAGAGTCGTTCGCGCAAACCGTGGCCGATCGATGGGGGCACCCGCAGGCTTCGCACTTCATCCTCACGCTCAGCCCTAAGCAGAATATTCATGGTCCGATCTTCGTGAACTTGGCGAACTCGCGAAGCGGCGATGGTGCCATATATCGGGACAACTGCGTCGCTACTCCGTTCGACAGCGTCATTGATTGCGATCTGAAGCTCGTTGATGACTTGATCGATGACTTCCGGCTGATGGAGATCTTCGGGAAAGGCACGCAACAACGCGCCATCTACAGGAAGTATATCTTCCTTTGGATCTTAGCTCACGAGTTGGGGCACGTCGCCCTGAAGCACGGAATGAGCGACTTCGGCGAGGGGACGAGCGGCGAGCGCGTGTTCGACGTCGAGAAACAGAGAAGCGAACTTGCTGCGGATGCCGCAGCGATCAGCTTCGTAGGAAATCTCGAGCAAGCCTCGATTCCGGCATATCAAACGGTTCTGGACATCACGAACGCGCTTCTACGCAAATCGATGTGTCCGGACACGTTTCCGAAGCTTTGCCCCAAGATCCCATTGGGAGGCGTAGGGCTGGACTTCGACTACACGACCGACGCACCGATAAGAATTCCCTTGTCGGGCACTCACCCCGCATTCGTAGCCCGGTTTCTGCGAATTCTCTACCTGTCTGGCGTCGACACTTCAGCAAATTCCATCAATTTTCTCGCAAAGGAAGCCATCGACCGGTTATCCGTCGAGACGGATACGAACGATTGGCGGTCTTTAAAGAGCGCACTACAACGATGAGATCGAGGAACACGCGACGATTTAGCGGAGCGGTCGCGCAAGAGACCGGTTCAATCGTCCAATTCCGACAATCGAAACGCCTGAGGTCTTCCCGCCGTCGACCGACCCTCCGGCGCATGCGTTACGAGCCCTTGCAAACTCTCGACATCCGCGTTCGTGATACAGCGAGAGATCTGCAACGTGCTCGCCATGATCGAGCCCGCCGAGTCCGAATGGCCGAGACCAATCCAATGCCCGACTTCATGAAGCATTATTTGCATAAGATCCAATGTGCGGGCCCCAGAGCCTACGCACGTGACGGCGTCGGTACCCATGCAGAATCTGTAATCTCGGCCATTCAGCTCGACGAGAGTCGCATCTTCTTCACACGCGATGATGTTTGCTCCCCTCCCGCATGCAGTTGGCCGATCCGTCGGCATCAACAGCGTTATGTTCGTGATGATGCGGCTGTCGGTTGCTGTTGAATTGAAGCACCTCAGAGCGGCTTTGATCCGGTATAATTCCGTTGGTTCGGATCCCAAATTCATTGCGCAGACCAAGCGTCGCTTTTCTTCCGTTATAGGCGCCTCACCGAAAAGTTCGACGCCGCCAGCGCCGGTTGCCGCACGTTCGAGAAGACGATTCCCTTGAAGGCCGCCTGGTTGACCGGGTGCGAATATCGGATTCGCGATGTCCGATCTCAACCAATATTGAGTTCCTATCCGTAGGACGGATATCGCGTCGTAATTGCAGCCGCGACAGTTCGCGAGCCAAATCCCGATTGCCGTTCGCAGGGATCGAAGAAGAAAAACAGAGCCTTCCTGACTTGTGTTTTCCGGTAGGTCGATCCCCAATCCTGTCGAGATCGCAAACGCAATCAAAGGCGGCGGGCTCTGCTGTATTGGTGAACGAGCAGCCCCGGGGGTCCAAGCGCGGCATTGATAGCAGTCGCTGGCAATCTTCCAGGCGAGCGATCCGGAGTCACCTGCAGCATGCGCGGGGAGCGGCTCCGAGCCCACCTCGCGGAACGCCGTTGCATAGATAGAACTGAACGTTGGTGTGCCAGCCTCGCCGATCGGCTCAATCTCAACTCGCCAAAGAGGGTGTATGATCCGGTCCCAATCGGCTTGGCCGGTCAGATACCCGTGTCCCTCAGTCGGCGACAACTCGACGATCGATTCGCAAATTCCGCGGAACGCCAGACCACTCGGCTCTTTTGCGTATAGACGAACGCGCGCCCTGACAGGACGGTCCGCCTTCAACTTGATATACAAGTATCGGCCAGCAGTTGCGAACCAAAGCCACGGGGTATCGGACTTGATATTTTCATTGCTGGTCGTTCTCGCCGGCTCGAGAGTACCGCCCTCACGAATCGAGGTCGCGCTTTCCCCGCAAGGACGGGAGGGCTCGCTGCCGTCCCCCGAAAATGGCTTGTCGGACGGCAGCGGCGAGACGGCCGTCAATCTTGGACCTCCGGGCGTAGCCGGAGCGTGCATCATAACGTCGATAACGTAAGGAAACTCGCCGGTAGGACCTCCGCCAGCGCTGTCGAAGACCCTTAGCCTCCAGACCGAGACGTCACCTGCCGTCGAGGGGGTGCGAACAGTGACCGGCTTGGCGGTGCTGAGCCATTCTGTGGTGCATCGGTCTTGAAATTCACTGGC
Organism: Bradyrhizobium sp. UFLA05-89; assembly: GCF_059803475.1. NCBI lineage: Bacteria > Pseudomonadati > Pseudomonadota > Alphaproteobacteria > Hyphomicrobiales > Nitrobacteraceae > Bradyrhizobium > Bradyrhizobium sp. UFLA05-89. The sequence goes on from NZ_JBANBA010000060.1 coordinate 53,667, forward strand.
ATCGTCCGTCTTTCTGTCGATTTCTATGCGCACTTGGCCTTCGAACTTCGAAAGTGTCCTATGCATCGCAACAAATAACGGGCCCGGACCTCGCACCTGCACCTCTTGCGGCAGATCGACTCGCGCTGACTTTGCGACGAACGAAAGCATAGAGCTCTTGGGTATGGCGCTCGATATCTCGCATCGCACTTCGCTAGTCGCCGAATCGGCCTTGGCTGGCGCCTTCCCCGCAAATGCTGCGAGAACGATAACCCCCGATAAACAGAAACGGTAGTTGAACATGGCATCTGATCCAAACGTCTTTGGCTTCCCTTGGTCTTGAGACCGCCAAATCTAATTCACTTTCTCGGAATCCAAAACTAGGTTGCCAAGTAAGGACGATGCTACTTGATCGCCGGTTCGGTTTGTGAAACGCTCGTGGATAGGGGCGTATGAAATGGTGGGCAGGCGTATTCTTGCTGCGTTTGGTAGCTTGGTCGTGGCTGGTTGCGCGACCATGCCGACGGAGCAGCTTGATGGCGTTTCCATCGTCGCGGTGGAAGAGCGCGTCAAATGCGAGATAGGACAGGCCTTTCTTGCATTGCATGGTAAGCAGGGATATCCGGACCTGTCGAAGTGGGCTGCAGGCCTCACTCTTACGCTCGCCATAGATTCGACGGGCACTCTCGCGCCTTCGGCGTCATTGGCCGGGCCTTTCGGGAGCGTGACGCCGCTCGATCTGAATGTCGGTGTCGTACACAATTCTAAACGTACGGCCCTTCTGAAGATCTATGTTTCATTTCTCGAAGCTTCACATCATCCATGCCCCGCACCGGGTCTAAGTCCGCTGCAGGGCTCGCTTGGTCTCTCAGAGTGGATCGTCCGCGTCTTCGACGACCAGCGAGAGGCGGATGCCCGATCGGAAGCAGTCAACCGTCCAGAGGATAGATTCAAGCCGACGGTTTTCGACTCGAAAGATAAGGCAATCGGCTACTCTCTCGACTTTGCCTTGACGCTGAGTGGTGGCATCGCGCCGACCTTCGTCCTTACAAGTGTGACTGCGAAGTCGCCGCTGTCCGGCGAGTCCAAGTCCACTGACTCGATCGATCTCGCCTTGGTAGAGCTTTCGGATGAGGATTTCCGAAAAGAGTTCTATACCGTCGTGATCCCGGCGCATAAAAAGACGATCAAGCAGAAGACGCGTGCGGGCGAAACGATCGAAGAGACCGTGGAAGTGCCCGAACAAAAGGTCACCCGATCCCGTCCAGTTGCCGTGGGCATCGGGCCTTACACGAAAGCGCATATCGACAGCGTGATTCAGGAACTTCAGTTCCGAACTTTGCTCCCTCGCCGTTAAGCCTTTACGATCAAAAGCATTGGGTCGACTTTCGAGAAACGTCGTGCGGGATGAGGACGTGGTGCAGTTCGGACGTACTCCGAGTGAAGGCACCTCGTCGTAGAGGGCTGTCGTTGGCATCGCAGGCGATAGCGCAATTGCCGCCGGTCTTGGCAGAGAGAGCCTTGATATCGGCAAGCGACTTTTCGGACGACCCTTCGTTGATCAGCGAGACCAGACCATCTTTCAGCTTGCCAATGGATTCCACGAAAGTCCGACCGCCGGAAACGATCGAATTCCAATAAGCCGAGGCGCGATCGCGGTAGGCGCATGTAATCGCGAGGTCGGAGAGAGCCGCCCACGCACTACCGCCGCTGAAAGCGGCTGGCATAGCAACCGCGCCGATGCCCGCCGCTGACGCGAGCAGGAAGTTGCGCCGGCTTAAGAGCTTCCTTCGGTTCGAAGTCGTCGAGATGGAGCTGCTGTTCGTTGTTGCGTATATCGAGATAGGCGTTTTCGATAACGGCCTGGAACAGATTGTCCTTGCTCCCGATGAGCGCCTGGTCCGGTTCACGTGGCAATACCATTTGAAAACTCCTGAATTCTTGACGCTGGTGAACAGCGAGATCTTCACCGGGCCAGGCACTTGAAAAAGTCGGCGCTGATCAAGGTGGCAAGCCGCAAATTCATCACCATGCTCGCCAGCATACTTTAAACAGGCGAAAAAAGCGGGGAGTTTCGAGCAGGGATTGATCCCGTGCAATTGAATATTACGATTGCGGCGGTTGGCTACTATTACCCGACCAACCGATCCACCGGCTCGATAATTTATGATCGCGACCTGATGAATCCGGATGCGCTGGATGAGCGCCTGCAATTCAATATCGACACCATCATTCAACTTGTATGCAAGCAGTAACCTAGTAATCCTCCGCTGGGGGCCGCCTTGTCAGGTGGACCGTTGTGTTGAGAACTGTCCTTATGGACAGGCATACTCAC
>NZ_JBANBA010000061.1:0-55833 GCF_059803475.1 Bradyrhizobium sp. UFLA05-89
GCATGCGGCTCGAGGAGGAGAAGGTGATCGCGGGCTATCATGCCGACCTCTCCAGCGAGGCGCTCGGCTTCGGCGTCGTCGCCTTCATCCAGGTGACGCTGGCGACGCACTCGCCCGACAATGCCAAGCGATTCCGCACCCTCGTCGGCCGCATCGACGAGATCCAGGAGGCCTATTCACTCACCGGCGATGCCGACTATGTGCTGAAGGCCGTGCTGCGCGATCTCAAGGGCCTCTCCAACCTCGTCAACGACGTGCTGATGCCGCACCAGAGCGTGGCGCATGTGCGCTCCTCGATCGTGCTCGACCGCCTGAAGGAAAGCTCGCGGCTGCCGTTGAAAGGGCTCGCACCTGGCTGAAATCGAGGGAAATGCGGCATTCGCGCATGGTGCGCGATCTGCGATGATCGATGCCGACCTAATTGTTTGAGCATGATCTTTTCGGAAAACCGCTGCACACTTTTGCGGATCATGCTCCGGGAGATTGCGTCATGGCCCTGCAGCTTCGGCCGAACTGCGAATATTGCGACTGCGACCTGCCGCCGAATGCTGCGAACGCGCGGATCTGCTCGTATGAATGCACGTTCTGTGCAGACTGCGTGGAGACGAAACTCTTCAATGTCTGTCCGAACTGCGGCGGTGGTTTCACGCCGCGCCCGATCCGGCCCGCCAAGGAATGGCGGCCGGGCGTGTGCGTGGCCAAGCACGTGCCGTCAGACAAGCGGGTGCATTTGAAGTACAGCCCGGAGGATGTCGCGGCGCATTGCGCAAGGATTCGCGGCGTACCGCCGGCGGAGCGCTGAACTCGTAGGGTGGGCAAAGGCGCGTCAGCGCCGTGCCCACCATCTCTCCGCGAATGCAGCAGACGTGGTGGGCACGGCGCGCGAAGAGCGCGCCTTTGCCCACCCTACAATTCGTGGCGCCGTCCTATTCCGCCGGAAGAATCGTCCCCTCGACCTCGCCGAAGCCGACGCGGTAGCCGTCGCCCTGGCACCAGCCGCGCATCACGAGGCTGTCGCCATCCTCCAGGAACGAACGTTTGGTGCCGCCGGGCAATTCCACGGGCTCGGTGCCATTCCAGGAAATCTCCAGCAGGCTGCCGCGCTGGTTCTTCTCCGGCCCTGATATCGTGCCGCTCCCCAGGAGATCGCCGACATTCATCGCGCAGCCTGAGGAGGCGTGGTGCATCAATTGCTGGACCGAGGACCAGTACATGTACTTGAAATTGGTGCGGCTGATGCTGGCGGGCGCGTTCGTGCCGGCGGCGCGCAAGGAGACGTCGAGCTCGACATCATAGTTCTGCGGCCGGGCTTGCGCGAGATAATCGAGTGGCGCCGGGCTCTGCTCGGGACCTTTAGTGCGGAACGGCTCCAGCGCCTCGCGCGTCACCACCCACGGGCTGATCGAGGTCGCGAAGGCCTTTGCGAGGAACGGGCCGAGCGGCACATATTCCCATTGCTGGATGTCGCGGGCGCTCCAGTCGTTGAGCAGCACGAAGCCGAAAATCATCTCCTCGGCCTGTTGCTCGCTGAGCATGCCGCCCATCGGCGACGGCTGTCCGATGACGACGCCCATCTCCAGTTCGAAATCGAGCCGCTTGCAGGCTGCGAAGCTCGGTACCTCGACATTCGGCGGCTTCAACTGCCCCCGCGGCCGCCTCACCTTGGTGCCGCTGACGACGACGGTCGAGGCGCGTCCGTTATAGCCGATCGGCATGTAGAGCCAGTTCGGCTGCAGCGCGTTGTCCTTGCCGCGGAACATCACGCCGACATTGGTGGCGTGCTCCTTCGACGAGTAGAAATCGGTGTAGCCGGAAACCGCGAATGGCAGATGCAGCCGCACGTCGCGCATCGGCAGCAGAGCCTGCTTGCGCAGCTCCTCGTTGTCGCGCAGCTCCGGATGGTCGTGGCGGAGCAGCTCACTGATCCGCGCCCGCGTCTTTGCCCAGACTTTTGGCCCCAGCGCCATGAACGGATTGAGCGACGGCGCCGAGAACACGCCGAGCGGGCCGACATCCAGGCGGGAGTCCTGCTCGAGCTCCCAGAGGTCGAGCACGTAGTCGCCGATCGCAACGCCGACGCGCGGCGCCGGATAGGCCGCGGTCGAGAACACACCATAGGGGAGGTTCTGGATCGGGAAGTCGGAGGAGGGATCGACGTCGATGAAGGAGCGGAGGCTGGGGTCGTTGGGGTGGGGCACTCATTTCTCCAATCGGAAAATCGTCGTGCCCGGGCTTGACCCGGGCATCCATCACCTCGAAGAGTGATGGATCGCCGGGTCAAGCCCGGCGATGACGAGCAAAACAAATCATCACAGCCTGTTCGGATCGAAGCGCTTCTCCAGGCCTTTCCAGCAATCGGCATAATCGTCCTGCAACATCGACGACTTCGCGGCATGCGCGGTGACGCGCTGGGGGTAGCGGGTCTCGAACATGAAGGCGAGCGTGCCGGTGAGCTTGACCGGCTTGAGCTCGCCGTTGCTGGCGTGATCGAAGGCGTCGCGGTCGGGGCCGTGCGGCAGCATGCAATTGTGGAGCGAGATACCGCCCGGCACAAACCCTTGCGGCTTGGCATCGTAGACGCCGTACACCAGCCCCATGAACTCGCTCATGATGTTCATGTGATACCAGGGCGGCCGGAAGGTGTTGTCCGCGACCATCCAGCGTTCCGGAAAGATGACGAAGTCGATATTCGCCGTGCCCGCCGTCTCCGACGGCGAGGTCAGCACCGTGAAGATCGAGGGATCGGGATGGTCGAAGGCGATCGCGCCGACCGGCGAGAAGGTGCGCAAATCGTATTTGTACGGCGCGTAATTGCCGTGCCAGGCGACCACGTCGATCGGCGAATGGGCTAGCTGCGTCTTGAACAGCGAGCCGCCCCATTTGACGTAGAGCTCGGTCGGCGTGTCCTTGTCTTCGTAGCAGGCGACCGGCGTCAGGAAGTCGCGCGCATTGGCAAGGCAATTGGCGCCGATCGGCCCACGCTCGGGCAGCGTGAAGGCGCCGCCATAGTTTTCGCAGAGGTACCCGCGGGCCGGACCGTTCGGAATCTCCACGCGGAATTTTACGCCGCGCGGGATCACCACGATCTCGCCGGGCTCGGCGTCGATGCGGCCGAACTCGGTGACGAGACGAAGATTGCCCTGCTGGAGCACGAACATCAGCTCGCCGTCGGCATTGTAGAAATGCTGGTCCACCATCGATTTGGTGATGAGGTAGACGTGCGCGGCCATGCCGGCCTGCGTATTGACGTCGCCGGCTGTCGTCATGGTCTGCACGCCCCCAAGGAACGTCACCTCCTCCTGCGGGATCGGCGTCGGGTCCCAGCGCAATTGCGCGATCGGCAGGTCGTATTCATGACACGGCGCCGAGCGCCACAGTCCGGCGTCGACTTTCTCAAAGCGTCCCGAATGCTTGACTGACGGGCGGATGCGATAGAGCCAGGAGCGCTCATTGGTGCCGCGCGGCGCGGTGAAGGGCGAGCCTGACAATTGCTCGGCGTAGAGCCCATAGGCGCAGCGCTGCGGCGAGTTGCGCCCCATCGGCAGCGCGCCCGGCAGCGCCTCCGTTTCAAAGCTGTTGCCGAAGCCGGACATGTAGCCCGGCGTGACCTGGGCCGTGCTGCGAACGATCTGGTCAGGCGAGGTATTGACGTTCATGACTATCCTCCTCCTTGCAAGGCAGCCCACATCTCCTGGTCGCGCTTGTCGGTCCAGATCACGGGGTCGTCGATCCCGGACGCCTCGTCAAAGGCGCGCGACACGTTGAACGGCAGGCAGTGCTCGTAGATGGCAAAGCTCGAAAACTTGGGATCCATCACCTCGCGCGCTGCCGCCATCGTCTCCTTCAGCGTGCGGCCCTTGGCGACGGAGATTTCCGCCGCGCCATAGAGCGTGGTGACGAAGTCGCGTGTCATCGCGATCGCTTCGCGCGCGGTGGTGGTGCCTTTCAGCGCATCGCCGCGGCCCGGCGCGATCGCCTTGGGATTGAAGTTGCGGATCTCGGTCAGCGTCAGCGGCCATTCGCGCAAATGCGCGTCGCCGCAATAACAGGCCGAGTGGTATTCGATGAGATCGCCGGAGAACATCACCTCGGCATCCGGCACCCAGGCGACGATGTCGCCGGAGGTATGGCCGGCCCCGAGCTGCAGCAGCCGCACCTCGCGCTTGCCGAGATAGAGCGACATCTCGCCTTCGAAGGTGAGCGTCGGCCAGGTCAGCCCGGGAATGCTCTGCGCATCCTGGAATAGACGAGGAAATCGACCATACTCGGAATCCCAGTCCTGCTTGCCGCGCTCCTCGATCAGCCGATAGGTCTCCTGTGAGGCGACGATACCTTGCGCCTTGTAGGCGGATGCGCCGAGCACGCGCACGGCGTGATAATGCGACAGCACGACGTATTTGATCGGCTTGTCGGTGACCGTGCGCACGCGCTCGATCACCTTGTTCGCCATCGCCGGCGTTGCCTGCGCGTCGAACACCAGACAGCCGTCCTCACCGACGATGACGGCGGAGTTCGGATCGCCCTCGGCGGTGAAGGCATAGAGATCGGGACCGATCTCGGAGAAGGTGACCTTCTTCTCCGCGAGATCGCCGGTGGATGCGAAGTTCTTCGCCATCAGTTCGTTCCTTGCACGGTTATTGTTGTTGCTGTTGCTGCTGCTGGCCATCGACCATGCGGCGCCTGGCGAGCACGATCGCTTCCTTGAGCACCTCGATGTCGCCGATATGGTTGGCGAGGATCAGGACCAGAGCGGCATCAAAGTCTGCACTCTGCTCCTCCGTCAGACCGCGATGCGCCTCGACGATGGCGCGGAAGGCGTCATCAGGCCGCGCGAAGTTCGAGCTGGTGGAGAGAGCCATTCGCAAAACCTTCAATTCAAGCCTTGAGCGCGCGACAATGCCGCTGCGATTTTCGCTTGCGTTGGATGGCGGAATCGCGCTGCGACGTAGCCGTCGGGCCGCAGCAGATAGGCCGTGTCAGGCTCGGCGTCGTAGCGCTTCGCCAAGAGCCCGTCGGGGTCGATCAGTCCGTTCTCGCGGCCGATACGGATGTCCTTCAAGCCGTCGGGCAGCTCGATGGCCGCATCATTGCCAAACCCGAGCACGGCAAATCCCGTTCCACCCTTGCGGAACATATCGGTCAGATACGCGCCCTCGCCCGCACGCGTCGTGATCGGCGCATCCAGCATGGAACAGCCGGGACGCGGACCACCGCTCCACGGCTCCGCGTCGGCGGAGGACAGCGGCGAGTCATAGCTGCAAGGCACCGAGAGCCGACCGCCATTGACCATGCGCTTGCCGAACTCGGTTTCCTTCGCCAGCGACAGCACCGCCTTGCGCAGCCGCGCCTCCTGATGCGAGTTCGGCGCCATGAAATCCGTCGAGCGGGTCGATTCGCGGATGTTCTCGTCCGCCGCCATGCTGCGTTCGACGTGGTAGCTCTCGAGCAAGGTCACCGGCGATTGGCCGCGCAGCACCCGATCGAGCTTCCAGGACAGATTCTCTGCGTCCTCAAGCCCCGAATTGGCGCCGCGCGCGCCGAAGGGCGAGACCTGGTGCGCGGAGTCGCCGGCGAAGATCACGCGGCCATGGATGAAGCGATCCATACGCCGGCACTGGAATTTGTAAAGCGAGATCCATTCGAAATCGAACTGGTCGTGCCCAAGCATGCGCGCAATCCGCGGCCGCACGTTTTCCGGCTTCTTCTCGACGCTGGGGTCGGCATAGCGATTGAGCTGGAGGTCGATGCGCCAGACGTCGTCAGGCTGCTTGTGCAAGAGCGCCGAGCGCCCGGCATGAAACGGCGGATCGAACCAGAACCAGCGTTCGGTCGGGAATTCTGCGGTCATCTTGACGTCGGCGATCAGGAATTGATCCTCGAACACCTGGCCGGCGAATTCCGCACCGACCATCTGCCGCAGCGAGGAGCGCGCGCCGTCGCAGGCGACGACGTACTGCGCGGAGATGCGATAGGCGCCTTCGGGCGTCTCGATCGTCAGCACGGCGGAATCGTTGCGCTGCTCGAGCGCCGTCACCTTGTTGCGCCAGCGCAGGTCGATCTCCGACAGATCCCTAATGCGATCGACGAGATAGGCTTCGGCGTAATATTGCTGGAGGTTGATGAAGGCGGGCCGCTTGTGCCCCTCCTCCGGCAAGAGGTTGAACTGGTAGAGCTGGGACTCGCCGTGGAAGATCCTGCCGACGCTCCACACCACGCCCTTCTCGACCATGCGGTCGCCGACGCCGAGCCGATCCCAATATTCCAGCGAGCGTTTTGAAAAGCAGATCGCACGCGAGCCCTCGCCGATGCGATCCGCGTCATCCAGCAGCACCACGCGCTGGCCGCGCTGCGCCAGATCGATCGCAAGCGACAGCCCAACCGGCCCGGCACCCACGACCACGGTCGCGTGCTCGGCCGGAGTCTGGTCGGGGCGATCCTGGTCGGGGTGGCGGCGATAGCCGAACTGGGTTTTTGCCTGCGCCATGCGCTAACCTTTCGCTCTGGTCAGGAGGGGACTTATCTGCTAGATAGTCTCACGTGCAACTATCTTGGACCGGCGACCGCCGTCCGTCAACTGGCATTCGGAGCGATTTTTGACGAGGACATTGGGCGATACCGCGCTGAAGGCGAAGGAAGCGGAAGAGGCATCGCCGAAGCCCAAGGCGCGGCTCGATCTGTTCAAGTTCGTGCCGTTCCGCCTCAACCGGCTGGCGGCGGAGGTGAGCTCCGCGCTTGCGGTCGAGTACCAGGAGCAGCACGGGCTCGACATTCCGGCCTGGCGCGTGCTTGCCACGCTGGGCTTCCGCAACGACGCCTGTAGCGCGCAGTTCATCTCGCAATGCACCCGCACGCACAAATCCACGATCAGCCGCGCGGTCACTGCGCTGCTGCATGACGCCCTGATCGAGCGCGTCGAGAACGAAGCCGACCGCCGCGAATTCCGCCTGCAGCTCACGAAGAAGGGTCGCGCGCTCTATGAAGAGCTGTTCCCGCAATTGTTGCGGCGGGAGGACGAAATCCTCAGCTGCCTTTCCACGCAAGAGCGCAAGCAATTGTCGGCGCTGCTCGGCAAGATCGAGCAGAGTCTGGATCTGATCCAGACCAGCGAAGAGGCGGATGCCAAGCAGGCGTATTAGTACTCGTAAGCATGGGCGAAATCGCTCGGCACCTCGCTGAGATCTGCTGTCCGTGAGCGAACCCGGTTCGTCCGCAACGATCCCGGCGCTTTTGCCCCCGCCGCATTGTCAATTTCCCAGACGCTCGCAAACGTAACTAACGCTCTCTTCGATCGAAATCTTCGATGTGTCCAACAATTCGAATCCGCCCGCCTCGGCCTCGCGTCGAAGAAATTTTGCCCAATTCATCATCTCTGCATTGGCCAAATCCGGTTGGTTGCGCTCGCTACAAAGGCGATGCGTTCGGGTCGCATCGTCACAATGCACCAGCACTATGCGAGCCCGCGCAATTCCAGCAATTGCCAGCCCCTCCTTTATGAACGACAGGCGCATCTGGCCTTCAAACAGGATAGGATGAGCGTCAGGTTCGTTCGCGATCCGAACCAGCCACTCAATGGTCATCGCGCGCTGCCAACCGCCTCCGGACCCCCACCCCGCTAACCGTTCCTCTGGTGACGGCACACCAATGCTATCGAACAGGAACACGCGAGCCAGTTCGGGATGTTGCTGCTGTATCCTGTCTGCAATCGTCGTCTTGCCCGAGCCCGATGCACCTGTAAGGATGACTAGCCCCATAGTCGACTCACGCGCGACGACACTGCGCAATCATCGTTCGGCGCCATCATCGCCTTCTCTAAGTCCGCACGCATGGCAGTACCGTATTATACTCGACCGATTTACACAACTTACGCTTGCAACCCCAACTGGGGCCCGCATCCTTCGTGACGGCCGCTGCGCGGCCTCCTCAGGATGGGGGATTGAGAGCGGGGTTTCGCTCCCTCACCTCTTCATTCCGGGGCGCGACGAAGTCGCGAGCCCCGGAATGACGGAGATACATCACTTCACAAACGACCGCGTCGGCGGCAGATGCAGCGCCCAGGCATCGACCTTGTCGCTGGCGCGCGGATAGAGCTCGGTGACGAGTGGATCATGTCCGGGGATGAAGCGATCTGGATGACCGGCGAGGCGCTCGATCGTTTCCCAGCCTGCGGCCATGTCGCCGACATTGTAGACGATCGGGAACGGGCTGCGCCGCTGCAGATTGGCGTAGTAATGCGCGGCGTCGGAGGCGAGCACCACAGGCCCGCGCGCCGTCTCGACCCTGACGACCTGCAAGCCGTCGGAATGGCCGCCAACGCGGTGCACGGTCACGCCGGGCGCGACCTCGCCATCGCCCGCATAGAACGTGACGCGCTCGCCATAGACATGGCGCACCATCTGCGTGACGTGCTCGACCGAGAACGGATGTCGCAATAAGCCGTTGCATATGCAGCGGCCTGTCGCGTAAGCCATCTCGCGCTCCTGCAGATGGAAGCGCGCGTTCGGGAAGCGATCGAGATTGCCGGCGTGGTCGTAATGCAGATGCGTCACGATGATGTCGGCAATGGCTGATGCCTTGACGCCAAAGCGCTCCAGCGCGTCGACCGGATTGAGCGTCAGCTTGCGGGCGCGCAAGGACGCTTCCTCGGCGTTGAAGCCGGTATCGACGAGGATGTCGCGGCCCTGCCCTCGGATCAGCCAGACGAAATAGTCAAGATCCTGCGCGGCGCTCTCATGCGGGTCCGGCGACAGGAAGTTCATGTGGGGGGTGCGGGGCGACATCGTCGCGTAGCGCAGCGCGTAGACTTCGTAGAGGTTTCCCATGGTTGCACTTTTTTCGTTGAGGGGAGCCTGAAGATCACCAAGCCACCGCCGGACGCAAAGGTCAAACGCGCCTCGCGTGCGGCCGAGATGTGAGACCGATCACATTTTTGTCGCGATGGCTGCGCTAAGAGATATATCCGCCGGACCCTCCCCCTCCGATCGAGCAATGCCGTGACAGCCGCTTTGGCCCCTCCATCTTTCCCCAGCGTCGCGGTCAATTGTCGCGATAATGCCGTGTCTCCAAGCGGTTGACGCCCCCACCCCCCGGTTTGATAATGCAAATTGCGTAAGTTAAGGTCGCCGCGGCGCAAAGCTTGCGAACGGCGCCTTTTTGGCTGGACCGCGCTCGTTATGAAGATTCGCTTTCTTTCGCTTCTGCTCCCGATGTTCTGGGTCGTCCTGACCGCGCCATCCTTTGCCGCCGGCGACCGCTATGCGCTGGTCATCGGCAATGCCAAATACCCGGATGCCGACAGCCCGCTGAAGGAGCCGATCAACGACGCACGCGACGTCGCCGACGAGCTCAAGCATGACGGATTTACCGTCGATGTCGGCGAGAACCTGACCGGCGACGGCATGCGCCGCGCCTTCGACAAGCTCTATGGCAAGGTCAAGCCCGGCGCGGTCGTGCTGGTGTTCTACAGTGGCTTCGGCATCCAGTCGGCACGCCAGAGCTACATGATCCCGGTCGACGCCCAGATCTGGACCGAGTCCGACGTGCGCCGCGACGGCTTCAGCATCGAGACCGTGCTCGGCGAGATCAACACCCGCGGCGCGGGCGTCAAGATCGCGCTGATCGATGCCTCCCGGCGCAACCCGTTCGAGCGTCGGTTCCGCAGCTTCTCCGCGGGCCTCGCCCCCGTGATCGCGCCGAACGGCACGCTGGTGATGTATTCGGCGGCGTTGAGCTCGGTGACCTCGGATGCCGGTGGTGACCGCAGCCTGTTCGTCCAGGAGCTTTTGAAGGAAATCCGCGTCCCCGACCTGATGGCGGAGGAAACGCTGAACCGCACCAAGATGGGCGTCACCCGTGCCTCGCGCAACGAGCAGGTGCCGTGGATCTCGTCCTCGCTGGCCGAGGATTTCTCCTTCATTCCCGGCGCCGGCGGATCGCGGCCGACCGCCACGGCGCAGCCGCCGAACCCACCCGCGCCCACGCCGCCGGTGGTTGCCAACAACCCGCCGCCTGCGCCGACGCCTGCACAAACTCCGGCACAAACTCCCGCTGCCCCGGCACCGCCCGCCCCGCCGAAGCCGCAGGTCGAAGCAAATGTCGCTCCGCCTCCCGCTCCCGCGCCGGCTCCTGCGCCGTCACCGAAGCCGCAGGTTGAGGCGGCTATTCCCCCGCCGCAGCCGCCGGCGAAGCCGGCCGACGCCGGCACCAGCCCCAATACCGGCGACACCGGACCGAGCCAGGCCACGCTGGCCGACGATCCGACCATCAAGGGCCTGACCGCCAAGATTGCGGCCAACCCCGACGACGTGAACGCGCTGTACCGGCGGGGCCAGGTCTATGCCAGCAAGGGCGCCTATAACCTTGCGATCAAGGATTTCGACGATACGATCCGGATCAATCCCAAGGACGTCGAGGCCCTGAACAACCGTTGCTGGACCCGCACCGTGATCGGCGACCTCCAGGGCGCGCTGAAGGATTGCAACGAGGCCCTGCGGCTGCGCCCGAACTTCGTCGATGCGCTCGACAGCCGGGGCCTGGTCAACCTGAAATCCGGCGCGGTGAAGAACGCCATCGCGGATTTCGATGCGGCGCTGAAGATCAACCCGCGCCTGACCTCATCGCTTTATGGACGGGGCCTTGCCAAGCAGCGCAACGGCTCGGCCCCAGAAGGCGCGCTGGACATTGCGAACGCCAAGGCGATGGATCCGAACATCGTCCAGGAGTTTGCAAGCTACGGAGTCCGTTGATATTTTTTTGAGATTCGAGGCGCGGCCTCGAACCCCCGAGAGCCCCGCGGAGACCAAGGGAAGGATGCCGCAAGGGCTCTTCCGGGCTCGTTGCAGGAATTTTTTGCAGGAGGGACTGGCAATGAGATTGGCTGCAAAGGGTGTGACCGCGATCCTCTCGATCCTCACGATCGGCGCCGCACTGACGCTGCCGCTATCGAGCGCATTCGCTGGCGACGACAAGGACACCAATAACAACGTCACCGAGGACCAGATCGTCCGGGCGCTGGCGCCGCCGAAGAAGCCCCTGACCCGTGGCCTCTCGATCGGACCGCAAACCACCGATCCAGCGCCGAGCGCCGCCGAGACCAAATTGCTCCAGAGCGTGCGGGGCCGCGCCACGCGCTCGCTCTCAGTGGCCGAACGCGAGGAAATCGCAACCGCCGCCAAGGACAAGCCGAATATCGATCTCGAGATCACCTTCGACTACAACTCAGCCAACATCAGTGCCAAGTCGATGCCATCCGTGCAGGCGCTCGGCCGCGCGCTGACCAATCCCGACCTCAAGGGCTCGACCTTCGTCGTCGCCGGCCACACCGACGCCGCCGGCGGCGAGGCCTATAACCAGGACCTGTCGGAGCGCCGCGCGGACGCGATCAAGCGCTACCTCATCGACAAGTACAGCATTTCCGCAGGTGATCTCGTCACCGTCGGCTATGGCAAGAGCAAGCTGAAGGATCCGAGCCAGCCGATGGCGGAGGTCAATCGCCGGGTGCAGGTCGTCAATATGGAAAACAAGACTACTGCGGCCAAATAACCCCGACACGTTGTGCAAGTGACCGGTCGTGTGGTGTAAGTTCGTGCGTCCGACGCGCGTCCCGCAGCCTTGCGGGACGCAGCTTCGTTTCGGGGAAACTCTTTCAGTGGCAGGCCGCGAGCCGGCGACAGCGAGCCAGGCCAGGATGATCCGGCGATGAACATCACCGAATATATCAAGCCCGCGGGAACCGCGGCGTTCATCGTTGTGCTCGGCGTCGGCTATTACTGGTTCGAGAACCGCCATCGCCCGGAGGTGAAGGAAACACCCGGAGACGCCGTCGTGGTCGTGACGAAATCGACCAATGCCTGCTTTTCCGATCTGGTGCGCGTGACCGGCTTTTTCGTGCCGCGCCGCGAGGCCGTGGTGACCGTCGACCAGGAAGGGTCGCGCGTCACCGACCTCTTCGTCGCCGAAGGCGCCACGGTCACTGAGAACCAGGAACTGGCGCGATTGAGCCCGCCCCCGCAGATGCCAGGACAGCCGGCACGGCCGGGACCGCAAGGACCGATCTCGCTCAAGGCGCCTGCCGCGGGCCTCGTCACCGAAGTCCGCACCGTCGTCGGTGCCCCGGCCTCGCCGCAGGCGGGTCCGATGTTCCGCATTGCCGTGGGCGGTGAGATCGAGCTCGATGCGCAGGTGCCGGCCGTGCATATGACCAAGCTCAATCCCGGCGCCACGGTGCGGATCAGCAGGGACGATGCTCCCGACCTGATCGGGCGCGTCCGGCTGGTCTCACCCGAGATCGACCGCGCCACGCAGCTCGGCCACGTCCGGATCAGCGTTGCCAACAATCCGTCACTGAGGGTCGGCATGTTCGCCCGCGCCTCCATCGACGCCAAGCGGAGCTGCGGCGTTGCGGTTCCCAAAACCGCCATTGACCATCTCACCGTCCAGGTGGTCAAAGGGAACACGGTCGAGACGCGACGGGTGCGGGTCGGGCTGACGTCCGACACCGCAACGGAAATCCTGGAAGGTCTCGACGTCGGCGAAATCGTCGTGGCCGACGCCGGCTCTTCGCTCCATGACGGCGACCAGATCAAGACCGTCTTCGCCGATGAACTCGATCGATCGCGAGTACGCTGATGGCTCTCAATATCTCGGCATGGTCGATCCGCAATCCGCTGCCGTCGGTCGTCTTCTCCATCATTCTCCTGATCCTGGGCTGGGTGTCCTTCACCAAGCTCGCGGTGACGCGATTGCCTTCGGCCGACATCCCCGTGATCTCGGTCGCGGTGTCGCAATTCGGCGCAGCTCCCGCCGAGCTTGAATCCCAGGTCACGAAGACGGTTGAAGACGCGGTCTCCGGCGTCGAGGGCGTGCGACACATCACTTCGCAGATCACCGACGGCCTGTCGGTGACCACGATCCAGTTCGCGCTCGAAACCAACACCGACCGCGCGCTGAACGACGTCAAGGACGCGGTCACGCGGGTGCGCTCCAACCTGCCGCAGAACGTCACCGAGCCCTTGATCCAGCGCGTCGACGTCATCGGCCTGCCGATCGTCACCTATGCCGCGATCTCGCCCGGCAAGACACCAGAACAGCTCTCCTATTTCGTCGACGACGTGGTCAAACGCGCGCTGCAGGGCGTGCGCGGCGTCGCCCAGGTCGAGCGCATCGGCGGTGTCGAGCGCGAGATTCTGGTCTCGCTCGATCCCGACCGGTTACAGGCCATGGGGCTGACGGCCGTCAATGTCAGCCAGAGCCTGCGCGGCACCAATGTCGACGTCGCCGGTGGCCGCGCCGAGATCGGCAAGAACGACCAGGCGATCCGGACACTGGCCGGCGCCAAGACGCTGAGCGATCTGGCCGGCACCATGATCCCGCTGTTCGGCGGCGGCGAGGTCCGGCTCGACGATCTCGGCACCGTCACCGACACCATCGCCGACCGCCGCACCTTCGCCCGCTTCAACGGCGAGCCGGTCGTCGCCCTCGGCATCAAGCGCTCCAAGGGCGCCAGCGACGTGGTGGTGGCCGCCGCCGTGCAGAAGCGCATCGATGCGCTCAAGATCGCCTATCCCGACGTCGACCTGAAATTGATCGACACCTCGGTCGAATATACCAAGGGCAATTACGAGGCGGCGATCTCGACCCTGTTCGAGGGTGCGATCCTTGCCGTCATCATCGTGCTGCTGTTCCTGCGCGACCTGCGCGCCACCATCATCGCCGCGATCTCGCTGCCGCTGTCGATCTTCCCGGCCTTCTGGGCGATGGACCTGCTCGGCTTCTCGCTCAACCTCGTCAGCTTCCTCGCCATCACGCTGTCGACCGGTATTCTGGTCGACGACGCCATCGTCGAGATCGAGAACATCGTGCGGCACATGAACATGGGCAAGTCGCCCTACCGTGCCGCGCTGGAAGCTGCCGACGAGATCGGGCTCGCGGTCATCGCGATCTCGTTGACGATCATCGCGATCTTTGCCCCCGCGAGCTTCATGTCCGGCATCGCCGGGCAGTTCTTCAAGCAGTTCGGCATCACCGTCTCGGTACAGGTGTTCTTCTCGCTGCTTGCCGCGCGCTTCGTCACCCCGATGCTGGCCGCCTATTTCCTCAAGCATCACAATCACCAGGAGCCGCCACCCGGCCGCGTGCTGCGCACCTACCACAAGATCGTGGCATGGTCGGTGAAGCACTATTTCATCACCGTGCTGATCGGCTTCGGCATTTTCGCTGCCTCGATCTGGAGCATCACGCTGTTGCCGCAGGGCTTCCTGCCGGCGCAGGACAGCGCACGATCGCTGCTTGCGATCGAGCTGCCGCCGGGCACCCAGCTCTCCTATACCGAGAAGGTCACCGAGGACATCGTCGCGCGCCTGCGCCAGCGGCCCGAGGTCAAGAGCATATTCGTCGACGGCGGCCGAGTCCCGCCGGGCACGCAGGAGGTCCGGCGCGCCTCCCTGATTATCAACTATACACCGAAGCGCGACCGCAAGATCACCCAGCGCGAGCTGGAATCCTCGATCAGCCAGGAGCTCGAGAGCATCCCCGACATCCGCTTCTGGTTCCTCGACGAGAACGGCCTGCGCGCAATCTCGCTGGTCGTCACCGGCGTCGACGCCAACATCGTCAACAACGTCGCGAGCGAGCTTGCGACGCAGATGAAGCGGATCCCGACCATCTCCGACGTGATCTCGGAAACCGCGCTCGAACGGCCCGAGCTGCGTATCGAGCCCCGCGCCGAGCTTGCGGCGCGGCTCGGCGTCTCGACCGAAATCCTGTCGCAGACCATCCGCGTCGCGACCATCGGCGACGTCGGACCTGCGCTCGCGAAGTTCGACGTCGGCGACCGGCTGGTGCCGATCCGCGTTCAGCTCGAAGATGCCGCGCGTGGCAATCTGAAAACGCTCGAACAGTTGCGGGTGCCGCTCGGCGAGCATGGCGAGAAGGGCGGCGTGCCACTCTCGGTCATCGCCGACGTCAAGCTCGACCAGGGTCCGACCACCATCAACCGCTATGACCGGGAACGCCAGGCGACCGTCGCCGCCGACCTCGTCGGCCACGCCGCCCTCGGCGATGCCACCAAGAAGATCTACGAGCTGCCGGTGATGAAGAGCCTGCCGAAGGGCGTGAGGGTCAGCCCGTCCGGCGACGCCGAAAGCCTGAACGAGCTGTCGGATGGCTTTGCCACCGCGATCACCGCCGGCCTGTTGATGGTCTACGCCGTGCTGGTGCTGCTGTTCGGCACCTTCCTGCAGCCGATCACCATCTTGTTCTCGCTGCCGCTGTCGATCGGCGGCGCGATCGCGGCGCTGCTCGTGACCGGCAAGCAACTGACCACGCCGGTGTGGATCGGGATTTTGATGCTGATGGGCATCGTGACCAAGAACGCGATCATGCTGGTCGAATTCGCGATCGAAGCGATCCACGCGGGCAAGCCGCGCGACGAAGCCATGATCGACGCCGGCATGAAGCGCGCCCGCCCGATCGTGATGACCACGATCGCAATGGTCGCCGGCATGATGCCGAGCGCGCTCGCGGTCGGCGCCGGCGGCGAGTTCCGCTCGCCGATGGCGCTCGCGGTGATCGGCGGCCTGATCTTCTCGACCGTGCTGTCGCTGGTCTTCGTGCCCGCGATGTTCATGGTGATGGACGACATCGGCGCGCTGATCTGGCGCTTCGGCAAGCGACTGATCGTGCACAGCGCCGATACGGACGCCGACGAGCACCATGCTGCGCCGACGGCTGCGGCTGCGCCTACTCAAGCGACGCCGGTGCCGAAGAGCATTGTGCATCCGGCCGCGGAGTAGGTGTTACCTACCCCTATTCATTCCGCGCGATCGACGTCAGCTTGGGCATGTTCTTGAGCAGGATCCGACCGCGCTGCAGGTCGAGGATCGCTTCCTTGCGCCAGGCCTGGAGCTGACGGTTGACGCTTTCGCGGGCGGCGCCGACGAAGATGCCGAGCTGCTCCTGCGAAATATGCACCTCCGAGCCGAAATCGGCGGCGAGCGCGCAGAGCCTGCGGGCAAGCCGCACCGGCAGAGGCTGGAGCATGGATTCTTCCATGCGCTCGCTCTGCCAGCGGATGCGCTGGCAGAGCAGCATGATGATCTTGATCGCGACCTTCGGCTCGCGCTCCAGGAAGGTGAGGAAGTCCTCGCGCCGCAGCACGAACAACTCGCTGGCCTCGCCCGCGGTTGCATCCGCGGTGCGGTCCTGGCCGTCGAGCACGGCGACCTCGCCGAACAGGTCTCCCGGTCCCATGAAATTCAGCGTCAGCCGACTGCCGTCGGAGGCACCGGTTTCGATCCGGACCTGGCCGCGGCGGACGCCGAACAGCGCATCGCCGGGGTCGCCCTTCTGGAACAGCACTTCGCCATTCGCCAGATGCTGGGTGTGGCAGAGATTGGACAAGCGCTGAAGTTCGTCCGCACCGAGGTCGGCGAACATCGCATTCATTTTCAGAATGACCGCAAATTCGGCCTGTTTGCTCATTGCAATTCCCTTTTTCAGATTTCTTGGTAGTCCCCCTGGCAAATCCCCCTCGGCAATCCCTTGGCAAACCCTTGGCAATTCCCTTGGAACCATCAACATCAGATTTCGCGGAAAACCCGCGGAGGGAAGTGTGTCATAAGTCACATAACTTTGCAGCACCCCCTGTTTATTTTTGGCAGCTTGGAGCGGTTTCCCCTCCCGGGATAGACTGACGGGCAACGGACGGGTTATCGGCCCGGCCGGGTTCGACGCCGCTATCCGTTTGGAAAGTCGACATGAGAGCAGTGAAATTCGCCGGCGCTGCGGTCGCCGCCGTCATCATCGTCATCGCGCTTCTACTGGTGATCGGGGTCCCCTCCGGATTCCTGACCTCGGCGATTACCTCGCGGGTGGAAAGCGCGACCGGCTACCGCCTGACGATCGCCGGCAACACGAAGGTCAGCCTGTGGCCGACGCTGAACGTGACGCTGAGCGACCTCACGCTCCAGGATCCGAAGGACCGCACCGGCATCAGCCGCCTCACCGTCGATAGCGTTCAGGCCGACATGTCGCTGGCGAGCGTGTGGTCGGGCCATCCGAGGATCGGCGATCTCCTCGTCACCCATCCCGTACTCTACCAGCCGCTGCTGCGCGAGCGCATGCCGAACGCGGCCGCGGCATCGAAGCCGGCGGTGCCGCTGGCCGCCGGTGACGTCAGCATCGATCGCATCAAGGTCACCGACGGTGAAGTGGCGTTCTCGGTCGCGCGCGACCGTGTCGAGAGCCGGCTCAGCGCGATCAATGCGGACGCGACCGTGAATGCCGATCGCAAGGTCAACTTCAAGGGCACGGCGCGGGCTGGCGATCACGGGATCAAGTTCGACATCAAGGCCGTGGTGCCCACGGCGCCGGTCGAGCGGCAGACGATTCCGCTCGACTTCGCCGTCGACGCGCCGAGCCTGCTGCAATCGCAGCTCGGCGGCCACGCCGAGGCGCGGCTGAACGGCTCAATCGTGATGATCAACGGCATCACCGGCACGCTCGGCGATGGCGCGTTCAACGGCTGGGCCTCGGTCGACATCGCCAGCAAACCGCTGCTCAAGCTCGATCTCGACTTCCAGCGGCTCGACATTCCCCTGTCGAAATCCGCCGACGGTGCCGCCGGTCAACCCTGGAGCGATGCGCCGATCAGCGTCTCCGGACTCAACTATGTCGACGCGCAGATGAGGGTCTCGGCGACCGAGGCCAATATCGGCGAAGCACGTTTTGCGCCTCTCGCGGTTGATGCAAAGCTCGCCGGCGGCGTGCTGAAGGCCGGCACGACCGATCTCGGCGCCTATGGCGGCCAGGTCTCCGGCGAGGTGATTTTGGATGCGACCGGCGGTGCGCCGAACTTTGCCATGCATTCCGACCTCGTCGGCGTGCGCGCATTGCCGCTGCTCAAGGGGCTCGCCGATTTCGACCGGCTCGACGGCAAGCTGCAGGCAAAGATCGCGGTGCGCTCCGCAGGCACCAGCCAGCGCGCGCTGATGGCGAACATGCAGGGCACGGTGTTCGCCAACTTCCAGGACGGCGCCATCCGCGGCATCAATGTCGCGCAGATGATCCGATCGCTAACCACGTCCACCTTGTCCGGCTGGCAGGACAGCCAGGAGCAGAGCACGGATCTGACGCAGCTCTCTGCCTCCTTCCGCATCGACAAGGGCCAGGCGGTGACGACCGATCTCAACCTGATCGGCCCGCTGGTGCGCGTGACCGGCGCCGGCACGATCGCGCTCGACACCAAGATGATGGGTTTTCGCGTCGAACCGAAACTGGTGATGACCACCGAGGGCCAGGGCCGCACCTCCGATCCCGTCGGCTTCGGCATTCCCGTGATGATCGAGGGCTCCTGGTCGCAGCCGAAAATCTATCCGGACATGGCGGGCGTGCTCGACAATCCGGAGGCGGCCTACGCAAAGCTGCGCGAAATGGGCAAGGGCCTGTTTGGTCCCGATGGCGCCGGACTCGGCAACATCCTGGGCAGCTTCGGTCTCGGCGGCACTGCGCCAAGCGGAAACAATGCCGGCAATGCCAATCCTCAAGGCCAGCCGTCGCAAAACAATCCGCTCGGCGGCGCGCTGGGCGAGGCGATCGGCAATCTGATCCAGCAGGGCCTGTCCGGCGCCGCCCCCGGGACCAGCACCGGCCGCAGCCGCGGCCTGCCCGGAACGCCGGCGCATCCGGCGCCGCAAGCCTCGCCGACGCCGCCGGCCCAGAACACCCCGCCCGACAATCCGCCCGCCGAGCAGCAAGACAGCCAGCCGATGAATGACGTGCTGCGTCAGTTGTTTAACCGGTAGTTTTTGCAACAGCGGGTGTTCCTTTGGGCAGCCTTTGCCGGGGTACTGCCCTCCCCCGCAACGGGGGGCGGGAACGGAAAGAGCTGGGTTGCAGCGACAATTAATCTCCTGTTCGGCCAGCGCCTTATCCCATATCCGGCAGGCTTGGGCGGCTGTGCAGGCGGAACTGTGCTAGAACGGCCGGCAGCCCCTGCATCGGCCGTGGCGCGTGAGGATCTGGATGGCGGGAGCGAAAGACAAGACCTGGTTTTTCCGCGAGGGCCTGTTCGCCAAATATGTCGCGTCCCTCGTCGGCCTCGTCGTGTTCGTGCTCGCGGTCAATGGCGCGATGGAGACCTGGATCTCTTATCGCGCCACCAGGACAAGTCTGACCGACGGCCTCGAGGAGAAGGCGCAGGCCGTCTCCAAGCGCATCGAGCAATCGATGTTCGATCTCGAGCGCCAGATCAGCTGGGTGACGCGCGCCTCGCAGGACACCATCGAGAAACGCCGCGCCGACTATGTCCAGCTCCTGAACCAGGTTTCGGCCGTGAGCAGGCTCACCCAACTCGACGGCGAGGGCCAGGTGGTGCAGCGCGTGTCGCGCGCCGCGGTCTCCAGCGGCAGCAGCACGGACTACGCGCGCGACATGCGCTTCACCGACGCCGTCGCCCGCGGCACCAGTTACGCACCGGCTCATTTCGTCGACCAGGAGCCGTTCATGTCGATCTCGGTCGCTCATTCCGGCTTCAAGCCCGGCGTCACGCTCGCCGAGGTCGACCTCGGCTTCATCGCCGACTTCCTGTCCGACGCCCAGGTCGGCAAGGTTGCGTTTGCCTATGTGGTCGATCCGCATGGCAGGGTGCTGGCGACATCGTCGAAGGGGCCCGAAGTCGCCGCCGACCTTTCGAAGCTGCCACAGGTCGCAGCCGCGATCGCCTCCGATCGCGACGGTGCGTCCTCCGGCACCGACTTCAACGGCCACGCGGTGCTGACGGCCACAAGCGAAGTGCCAAAGCTCGGCTGGACGGTGCTGTTCGAGCAGCCGACTGCGCAGGCGCTGACGCCGATCCGCGACCAGCTGGTGCGGGTCGCGCTCCTGATCGGCATGGGCCTGCTGGTCGCGATCCTTGCCGGCACGCTGCTGGCGCGGCGCATGCTCATCCCGATCACCGCGCTCAGCGCCGGCGCGCATCGGCTTGGCGAGGGCGATTTCAGCCACCGCATCGACGTGCGCACCTCCGACGAGCTGGAGGGACTGGCAAATCAGTTCAACAGCATGGCGAACCAGATCCAGGAGACCTATTCGAGCCTGGAGACCAAAGTTGAAGAGCGCACGCGCGACCTCGCACAGTCGATCAACGAGCTCAAAGTGCTGGAAGAGGTCGGCCGCGCCGTCGCCTCCTCGCTCGATCTCGATGCCGTGCTGCCGACGATCGCAGCGCGCGCGCTCGAGATCACCCAGGCCGATGCGGTCTTGATCTACGGTTACGATGCCGAGAAGCACCAGTTCAACCTGGTCGAGGCCAATGGCATCGACAAGTCGGCCGACGGCGCGCACGTCACCATCGACGAGGGCGCGAGCCTGCTCAGCGATGCCGCAAGGAGCGGCGAGCCGATCGCGCTTCCCGATCTCGATGAGGCGACCGGGCAGCCATTGCGCGACGTCGCCGTCAACGCCGGCTTCCATTCCGTGCTCGTGGTGCCATTGGTCGACCAGCAGGGCACGCTCGGCTCGCTGGTGGTCTTGCGTCGCGCGAGCGGCGAGTTCGCAAGCAGCCTCACCGGATTGATGCGCACCTTCGCGCATCAGGCGGTGCTGGCGATGCGCAATGCGCGCCTCTTCACCGAGGTCGACCACAAGGGCCGCGAGCTCGCGGCTGCCCATGAGACGGTGCAGCAGCAAGCTGCGAAGCTTCAGGAGCAGACCGAGCAGCTGCGCAACTGGAACCGCTCGCTGGAGGAGCGCGTCGAGAAGCAGCTCGGCGAGATCGGCCGCATCAAGCGCCTCGAGCGCTTCCTCGCCCCGCAGGTCGCGCAGCTCATCGCCTCCTCCGACGGCCACGATGCGCTGCTCGACAGCCACCGCCGCGAGGTCACCGTCGTATTCTGCGATCTGCGCGGCTTCACTTCATTCACCGAAGCGACCGAGCCGGAAGAGGCGATGAACGTGCTGCGGGAATACCACGCAGCGCTCGGCGAATTGATCCATCGCTACGAGGGCACGCTCGACCGCTTCGCAGGCGACGGCGTGATGATCCTGTTCAACGCACCGATTCAATTCGCCGACCACACCAAGCGCGCGGTGAAGATGGCGGTCGAGATGCGCGATGCGGTCGGCAAGCTGACCGAGAAATGGAAGAACCGCGGCCATTCGCTCGGCTTCGGCGTCGGCGTCGCGCTCGGCTATGCCACGCTCGGCCAGATCGGCTTCGAGCAGCGACTGGAATATGCCGCGATCGGCAGCGTCACCAACCTCGCCTCGCGCCTGTGCGACGAGGCCAAGGCCGGCCAGATCGTGGTCGCGCGGCGCGTCTACGGCATCGTCGAGCCATGGGTCGAAGCCCGCCCGCTCGACGATCTCCAGCTCAAGGGTTTCAATCACCCCGTGCTCGCAATGGAGATCCTGAGCTGGCGCGAGGAAGTCGACAATGTCGTGGATGCGTCGGCGGCGCGGCGGAGGATGTGAGCTATTGCGGCTCCCTCGGCCGTGAGGAGCGCCAGATCGTCTCCAGGGTCGTCCTGGCGAAGGCCAGGACGACGACTAGATACCTTGAAGCTGCCGGACGACTATCGCGTCCATGGCGAGGACATCGTCGCGGGGTCGTGCGGAGACGCAGCCGGGCATTCTTCCCTGGCGCCCGCCGGCGTCCGGGCAAATCAATTCGTGTCGGAAGTCCACAGCCGGCTGATCAATCGTCATCCCGTCGTCATGCACTCCCGCTACGGCTCGCGGCCGCAATGAACATCATGCGCTGACGCCGTCCGGCGTCGATTTTTTCGGGACACAGGGAGGGATCATGGCTTCGTTCACCGTGGCGAGCGGCGTGACAGACACGAAAGCGAAAACCGTCGGCAATGGCGACATCGGCACGATTGCCGCCGGCGGCACGCTAACCGACACCACCGACATCACCTGGACCGGCGGCACGACCGAAATCGACAATTTCGGAATCATCAGCGCCACGACCCGGGGCATCGACACCGGCAAGAATTCGCTCACCGGGGGCAGCAGCCTCACCTTCAACAATGCGAGCGGCGCCGAGCTCGTGTCGCTGACCAATGACGGCATTCGCATCAACACCGATATCGCTCCCGCCGCCGACGGCCATGCGGGATCAGTCACCGTCAACAATTCCGGCGTCATCGTCTCCGGCAGCTACAGCGGCGGCACGATCAGCGGCACCGCCAGCGGCCAGGCGCTCGATTTCGACAATCTCAAATCCGCGATCGTCACCATCAACAATTACGCCGGGGGACTGATCGGCGCAGCCGACGCCGACGCCATCCGGCCCGGCGCGCACGCCACGATCAACAATTGGGGCGCGATCGTCGCGCAGAACGGCGCCGGCGACAGCGGCAACGACGGCATCGATTTCCAGTCGAATGCGGGCGGCGGCATCGTCAACAACTTCGCTGGCGGCACCATCGACGGCGCCCGCCACGGCATCACGGGCGAGCAGCCGATCACCGTCTACAACGAGGGCACGATCACCGGGCATCTCGGAAGCGGCATCAACATGGACACGCCGAGCCTCTCGATGACGTACGTGACCAATCACGGCACGATCGTCGGCACCGGCGGCTATCTCGGCGGCGATCCGTCGCAGGCCGTGGACGGCGACGGAATCGACGTGGACGGCCTTTTGACGCTCGACAATTTCGGCACCATCCAGGCGACCGGCGTGCATGTCGTCGAGTCGGACGGAACGGTCGATCTCCAGGAGGCCGTCACCATCGGCGGCGGCACGATCATCAATGAGATCGGCGGCGTCATCACCAGCTTCGAGCGCGCGATCACCGTCAACGACAGCGACGGCGCCGGCGGACCCAACGGCAGCAACGGCAGCAACGGCGGCAATGGCTGGGCGCCCACGACGATCCAGAATTGGGGCCTCATCCACGGCGGGAATGGCGAAGCGATCTCCATCACGGACACGTTCGCCGATACCATCACCAATCACGGCACGATCGAGGGCAGTGTCGCGCTTGGCGGCGGCGACGATGTGCTCAATGACTACACGGGGTCGACCTTCACCGCGACGATCGACGGTGGCGACGGCACCGATACGTTCAACCTGCTCGGCACGGGCTCCGGCACGCTGGCGCATGCGGTGAACTTCGAGGTGCTCGACGTACAAGGCGGCAACTGGACCGTCACCGACGCGGAAAGCTTCTCGTCCGGCATCACGGTGGCGCATGGCGCGGAACTTGCGATCGCCGACGGCGGCTCGCTGACGGGCAACGTCACCGACAACGGCAAATTCGCCGTCGAGCATTCGGACCTGTTCCAGTTCAACGCCGTGATCTCCGGCGGCGGCGCCTTCGACCAGGCCGGTGCCGGCACCACCGTGCTCACGCAAACGAACAGCTACAGCGGCGGCACCACGCTGCATGCCGGCACGCTGGAGCTCGCGGCGCTGGATGCCGCGGGCACCGGCGCGATCACCTTCGAGGACGGCGCGCAGACACTGAAGATCGACCAGGTAGCGCTCGACCACGGCCATCTCGACAATACGATCGAAGGCTTTGCCGTCGGCGACACCATCGATCTTGCCGGCATCGGCAAGGCGACGCATGCGACGCTATCGGCCGACAATGTGCTCACCATCACCGGCGGCAACGCGGGGACGATCACGCTCCAGCTCGACGCACATGCCTATGCGTCGGGGCTGAATTTCCAGCTCGCCTCCGACGGCAACGGGGGCACCAACGTCACCGTCGTTTCGGACAATCTGGTCGAGGGAACGGATGGCAACAATCTGCTCGTCGCACGACTGTTCAGCCCGGTCGGCAGCTTCCTCGACGGCAAGGGCGGCAATGACGTCCTTATCGGCGGACAGCACTCCGACGTGCTCAATGGCGGCGGCGGCAACGATCTGCTCTATGGCGGCCGTGGCGCGGACCAGTTCCGCTTCAACGGCACCGACCAGACGGCTGGCCAACACGCCACCGACGCGGTGTTCGACCTGAACTTTGGCAAGGGCGACAGCCTCGTGTTCTACGACTACGAGGCCGGCACATTCGCCTCGACTGGCACGCACCCCGCAACCGTGCTCGACACCGGCGAGGGCGCTGGATCCGGCGCGGTGGTGAACTCGATGGCGGCGCTGGTCGACCTCGTCAAGGATTCCGCCGATGTTTCCGCCCATCGCGGCGGCGCCAACGACCTCGTGCTCGATATCAGCCAGAGCAATGGCAGTCATGAGACGATCGTGCTCGATCATCAATGGCAGGCCTACGCGCTGGCCTCGGGCGGGCACTTCTTCAGCTGAGCAAGAGAGCTGTGATACGGAGAGCGCTTGCGCGCTCTCCGCGGCTTTTGCGCGCGCAGCATCCGATCACACCCCGCGCTTCAGCCCCATCGCCTCGAACTGCGTCTTCTGCTCGTCGGAGAGGCCCCACTCGAAATCGTCGAGCGCGTCGCCCACGGTCTTCACCGCCTCGAGCATGGCATCCAGCCGCGCCCTCACCGTCTTGAGGCGGGCTTGCGGGGTGTGCAGGTTCTGCGGCGCACAGGGAGATAGGGCTTCCATGGTGCCCATGGTGGTGTCTTGCAGCACCTCCAGCGCGGCGCGCTTGGTATCGTCGAGCCGCAGCGCGGCCCCGATATCGTCGGCCGGCCATTGCTGCTTCGCGAGCTGCTCGTACTGGCGCTGGGCCTGCTCGTCGCTCATGGGCTCGCTGGGCGCCCTGCAGGCTGCAGCCTGCATCTCCTTGCGCTTGGTCTCGGCGGCGTTCCCGCGGCCCTCCTTGCCGAGCGCGTTGAGGCGCGACTTCTGCTCGTCGTCGAGCAGGCCGTAGAATTTTTCAAGCTGCGGCGCGACCGCATCCACCGCGTTGATCATTGCCTCGAGGCGGCGCTGCATCAGCGCGAAGCGATCGCGTGCATTGGCGGCCGCCTCGGTCGGGCAGGAGGCGCGGATAGTCGCGCCTGCCGAGGCCCAACCACTTGCGAGCTCGTCGAGGCCGGCGCGCTGGACCTCGTTCGGCTGCACCGTGCGCAGGATCGCATCGATCGGAAGGCCCACGGCATCGCCGGTGTCGCAGAGCTGCTGGAGCTCGGGGACCTTGCGGTGACGGCGGCCAGGCGCCGTGTAGGCGGCGAGCTCGGTTGGGGCGTAGGGCGCGAAGATTGCGGCATAGATATCGCCGTAGCCATAGGCCCACAGCGCGGTGCCGTCGCCGCGCATCGTGAAATCGGTGATGTCGTCATCAGCAAACGGCCAGAACAGGGGGCCGACCCAGCCATAGGTCCCATCGCCGTGCTGCCACCAGCCTTGCCCGGCGCGGCCACCGCGCCAGCCTGCGAGTGCAGCAACCGCCGTGAGCTGGGCGCGAACGGTAGGGCGCACGGCGTCCGCGGCGGGGCGGAGGTCCTGCGGGCGCAGCGCGGCCATCCGGGCACGATTGTGCCGCGCGGCCATGCGCATGTGGCGAATTCCGGCGACACCCAGCATCCGCCCCATCGCAAAACGCGCGACGCCGAGAGGACCGCCGACCCGCAGGCCGAAGCCGGCCTCGGCGACGCCCGGCAGCAGCGCGAGAATGATCAGCGCGATGCCGGCCACCGCGAGTCCAAGGCGGGATTTCGACATGATGGTCACCTTGGCTCCCTCCTTCGCGCCAAGCCGCATCTCGTCATAACGTCAATGACGCGCGTTGGAACAGAAAGTTCCCACGCTCAGGCAACCCACCTTAGGATTTGCGGGATCGAGAACCCCTCACCTTGCCTTGCGCGGCAAGACGAATGTCTGGCCGGGATAGATCCGGTCCGGGTTGTGGATCTTGTCGCGGTTGGCGTTGTAGATCAGGGCGTAGCTGAGGCCATCGCCGTAGGCGCGGCGGCTGATCTGCCAGAGGCTGTCGCCCCGGATGACGATGCGGTTGGAGCTAGTCGAACCCGTCGTCTCCACCTTGGAGCGCAACGGACCCTTCTCGGCGGACGGCGCGGCGGCGAGTGCCAAAGTGGATTGCGCGGTGCTCGGCGCTGCGGCCGGTGAGGCTGCCGCGCTGGCCTCCTTCACAGGAGCTTCGCCGGTGGGCGTGTCCTTCGCAACCTTGGCGACATCGGTACGCGCTTGTGCGGCGCGCGGTGGCTGCGCCATCGCGTTCAGCGTCACGGGAACGTCGGTTCTCGATTTCGTCACGCTGCCGTCCGGCGCCGTCGATTGCAGGCTGAGCTTGTAGCTGCCCGGCGGCAGCTTTGGCGGGGTCATCACGAACAGGCCGGACGCATCGGCAACTGCGGAGGCATGGCTCTCGCCATCGCGCAGCAGCTCGACGCGTGCGCCCGGCGCGGCGCGGCCGGCGATCACCGCCTCGCCGTCATCATCGACGCGAGCGACATCGAAACGCGGCCCGGTCTCCTCGCTAGCAGCCGGCGGCGGAGCGGTCGGCGCCGGCAGATCGGCGAGCGCGGACTGCGCTTTGCCGAGCGCGGTGGCGACGTCATTGCTGGGCGCCGCTGACGGTGCGACGGACGGCGCGCTCGGCGGCAGGAATGTCGGCGCCGCGAGCGCCGCCCCGGCTTCCGGCTTGGATTCGACCTGGGCCTTGCCGTCGGCGACCTTGACCTCGGCCCCGCCGCGCAACGCCTGCCACAGCCCGCCGGTGCCGACAGCGATCGCGGTACCGCCGGCCGCAACCAGCAGGAACGAGCAAACGGCAATTGTCGCCCTCGATGCGATCACCATGAATCCCAAAGCCCCTTAAGCCCTTCACGACAAATCACGGGCGCAAACCTGCGCTCAATTCGCTCCCGCATCAAGTCGACAAAATGGACGATCGGCAATCGGTCACAGATTCTGACCGATAGGGCCGCAATGATGCGCGTTCCCAAATAGGATCAAACCTTCGACCCGTGGGTTGTCGCAATCGCTGATGCGGAACAGTCCGGCCGGGGGGTGTCAGCTGAAAATGCATCACGTGCGCACCGGGCCTTCGGGGCCGGACGTTTTGTTTTGCGTGCGAAACCCAAGAGGCGAAAGGATGTCTGTCGGCTATCGGTTACCCCCTCTCGTTGTGGCGCTTGCCGTGATCGGCGCCCCCGTACAAGGCCGCGACGACGGCCGGTTTGCGAATTCCCCCCTCAAAGGCTGGTTCGAAAGCCTGCACAGCAAAGGCGGCGGCCCGTGCTGCGCGGACGCCGACGGCACCGCGGTAGCCGATGCCGACTGGGACACCCGGGACGGCCATTACCGCGTTCGTCTCGAAGGTATGTGGGTGGAGGTGCCGGACGACACCGTGATCACCGAGCCGAACCGCGCCGGTCGCACCATGGTCTGGCCGTACTACGTCAACGGCCGCACGCTGATACGCTGCTTCATGCCCGGCAGCATGACGTGATGCGCTGCTGAACCGGGACCTCGCTTTGCCGTTCGGTGTGGGCCCCGGATCAGCAACGCATCACGCCGCGAAGGGCGGCGCGCTGCGCAGCATCCGGGGCACGGAGAGCGGAGCGGAGTCGCGCTACGCTGCCCTGAGATCTTCGACGAAGCTGTCGACCTCGCGTTTCAGATCCTCCGACAGGCGCGCCAGCACCTTGGCGGAATCGAGCACCTCGCCGGCGGCCGCGCCGGTCTGGCCGGCGGCCTGTGAGACGCCGGAGATATGGCGCGAGACTTCCGTAGTGCCCTGGGAGGCCTGCTGCACGTTGCGGGCGATCTCGCGCGTGGCGGCGCCCTGCTCCTCGACCGCGGCGGCAATTGCGGCTGCGATCTCGTTGACGCGCTGGATGGTGGTGCCGATCGACTGGATCGCAGTCACGGACGAACGCGTCGCGCCCTGGATTGCGGCGACCTGCCCGGTGATCTCCTCAGTCGCCTTCGCGGTTTGCGTGGCGAGGTTCTTCACCTCGGATGCGACCACGGCAAAGCCGCGGCCGGCTTCGCCAGCACGCGCGGCCTCGATGGTGGCGTTGAGCGCGAGCAGATTGGTCTGCTCGGCAATGCCCGTGATCAGCGCAACGACATCGCCGATGCGCTGGGCGGCGTCCGCCAGCGCCTGGACCTCGCCATTGGTGCGATCAGCTTCCGTCGCGGCGGCCCCGGCAATGCTCGACGATTCGGCGACCTGGCGACTGATCTCGGCGATCGAGGCCGACAGCTCTTCCGTGGCAGCGGCAACCGTCTGGACATTGGACGAGGCGTCGCCCGACAGGGACGCAACGGAGGCCGCTTTCGACGAGCCCTGCTCGGCGGTTGACGACATCGAGTGCGCGGTGGCGTTCAGTTCGCCGGACGCCGAGGCTAGCGTATGCAGCGATTCCGTGACGGTCTTCTCGAACTCTCCGATCAGCCGCTCGACGGCAAGTTGGCGCCGCTCTTTGCGCGCCTGCTCTGCCGCCTGCTCCTCGGCGAGGCGATCACCCGTGATCATGTTCTCCTTGAAGACCGACACCGCGCGCGACATCTCGCCGATCTCGTCGCCGCGCTCGATGCCGGCGAGCTCGATCGCATAGTCGCGCTCGGCAAGCCGGCGCATCGCCTGAGTCAACTTCCGGATCGGGACGCTGACGCGGCGGTTGACGAGGATGAAGCCGAACACGGTGATGGCAAGCGCGACCAGCATCATCGCGCCATTGAACACCAGGCTCCACTTCGCCGAGCTCATCTGCTGCCCGGCACGCGCGACCATCTCGGCCAGCGCGACCTGACCGGCCTCGACGCTGGAGTTGAGGATGGCGGTGTTGAGCTTGGAGAGATCCTCGATCTTGATGTCGATCGTCTGGTTGTTGCTCAGCGCCTTGATGAAACCCTGCTGGCGCTCGACCATGGCCGCGGCTTCGCCCTGCTTCGAGCGCGCGACAACGTCGGTGAGGCTGGCGGGCGCATCGGCGCGGCCGGCTGCATCCAGCACCTGGCTCCAGGCCTGCTTGGCACGGCCGGTATCCTCGGCGGCGCCGACCATGTCGGCGGCGCTCCAGGGTTTTGCACTGGCCGCCGCGGCTTCCAGGCGGATCGCGATCAGGCCGCCGAAATTGCGCGCGGCCCAGGCCGACTGCTTCACGCCCAGGAGATGATCGACCACGGGATCGCTCAGCTTCAGCGCATTCTCGAGCTCGCCCGTCAGCGCCAGAATCGCGTCGAGATAATCCTGCGCGATCTTGCGGAAATCGTCGGCGAGCTTCGTGACGCGCTCGGCCTTCGCCTGGTGGATGGCGGCTTCCGCCTTGGGCCGAAGCGACACGAGCGCGTCATGAATTGCGACCAGCCGGCTCAGGGCACCGGCGAGACGGGAATCGGTCACGCCCTCGAGACGCTCGAGCACGCTCTTATAGGCGGCTTCCGACAATTGCCGGTTGCTGGCGATGCGATTGTCAGCATTGGCGTTGGCCGGCCCCTCCGCCAGCAGCGCCGACAGGAATGTGCCGCGCTCCAGGCGAAAGCCGAGCAGGGTCGCAAAGAGCTGCTGGTCGGTGCCCGCAAAGCGCTCGAGCTTTTGCGCCGCGGCGTTGCGCTCAACCGCGCCATAGAGTCCGGTCGCGAGCTGGGCGAGCAGAAACAGGCCGAGGATGCCGATGATGGCGCCCAGAACCGAACGAATGGAGGGATTGCCAGACAATTTCATTGCGGGCCGCATCCTATGAAAGATGCGGAAAATTACCGTCGCGCGCCTAAGATTTGGTTCACCTCGATACGGGCAAAGGCCGTCGCATCGAACAACGACGCGCGGCGGCGCTGACTCCGCAGAACTACGGAGACACGCGGCCCCGACGCAGTGCAGGCCTCAGGATCGTTTTGCCGCGCGCACTTCCGCGAACTCAGCGTCGGGATGCGCGACGATGGTCGCGAACATGATGCCGCTGATGATGATCGACCAGGCGGTGTCCCAATAAATCCAAAACACGTCAGCCTCCGCAAAAGCCTCCCGCCGCAAGCAGGAATTCTAGAACAGCCGAACGACGATGCCGTTCCTCTTCTGCTGCGGCCTGTGAGCGCACCCAAGGCCATTATCCTGGGGCCAATATCTTGCCGAACTATCTCTTGTTGGTCGGTGGCGGCCTCTGATCGGTTTGATGGCCCCGATGCTTTGCCACCGCGTCTTCATCGCGCTGGCTGGTTTTTGGGCGTGGCGGAGATTTAGGCTGGCCGGCCTGGCCGCCATGCTTGCCGCCCATATCGGGCTTACCCTCAAGATCGTTTTCGCGGGGCAATGACCAAGCTCCTCTGAGGCCTGCCCGGACTCAATTCATGCGCACCACATTGGTTCGCGTCACGGTGCCGGCTTTGCGACACCCGACCGATACAATTTCGACATCGATCGATCCAACGTGGATTTTGGCGGAATGGCAGGGAGCCCTGTATCCTCGCCGGCAACCAAGAAAAGCCATGCCGGACGGCAAGGGCGATTTTGGAAAGCTGGAGGAAGCCTGATGTCTCGACCGCCCCCCCGTACTATCCTGCAACGACTGCCGCTTGCGGCATGCGCCGTCATTCTTGCCACCCAATTCGGAGTCCGCGCCGGTATGGCCGACACATTTGCCTATGTCGGCAATGCCGACAGCAACGACATCTCCGTCTTCCGCATCGACGACAAGGGCGAGATGAGCCCGGTGCAGACCGCGCCTTTCGCCGGCATAGAGAAGCCCGGCTCCTCGACGCCGCTGGCGGTGACACCCGATCACCGCGTGCTGATCGCCGGCGTGCGCTCGCAGCCGTTCTCGGCGGTGAGCTTTGCGATCGATCCGAAGACCGGCACGCTCAAGCACATCGGCAACGGGCCGCTCGCCGACAGCATGGCCTATGTCATGACCGATCGCACCGGCAAGTTCGTGCTCAGCGCTTCCTATGGCGGTAACAAGGTCACGCTCAATCCGCTGCTTGATACCGGCGTCGTCGGCGAGCCCAAGCCGGTGATCCCGACCGGGCTCAATGCGCACGCCTTGATCCCCTCGCCCGACAATCGCTTTGCGTTTGCGACCAATCTCGGCTCCGACCAGGTGCTGGCCTTCGTCTTCAATGCCACCACCGGCGAACTGACGCCGAGCGATCCGCCGGTCTACAAGGTACCTGAGAAATCGGGTCCCCGGCACTTCGTATTCCACCCCAACGGCAAATACGTCTATCTCATCCA
Source organism: Bradyrhizobium sp. UFLA05-89 (assembly GCF_059803475.1). NCBI lineage: Bacteria > Pseudomonadati > Pseudomonadota > Alphaproteobacteria > Hyphomicrobiales > Nitrobacteraceae > Bradyrhizobium > Bradyrhizobium sp. UFLA05-89. The sequence continues at coordinate 31,074 of NZ_JBANBA010000061.1, forward strand.
CGAACTGAACGGCGACGTCGCGGCGTTCAGCTATGACGCCAAGTCCGGCGGGTGGAGCGAGATCCAGCGGACTACGGCGCTCCCCGAAGGTTTCACCGGCAAACCCTGGGCCGCCGACATCCATGTCACGCCCGACGGCCGCTTCCTCTATGCCTCGGAGCGGACCACCAGCACGCTGACAGCCTACAAGATTGATCCGGCAAGCGGCAAACTCACCACGGTAGGCACCGTGCCGACGGAGAAGCAGCCGCGCGGCTTCAACATCGATCCCACCGGCCGCTATCTCGCCGCCCTCGGCGAATTGTCCGACGGCATGTCGGTCTATGCGATCGACCAAACCAGCGGCGCGTTAACCAAACTGAAGTCCTATCCGACCGGCAAGAAGCCGAACTGGGTGGAGTTCATCGCGCTGCAGTAAGAGGGCGGGAGCTGCGACCGACCTACGCAATCATCCGTAGTTTCGGTCGCGGCTCGCTGCCGTCATATTCCGGCACGCGATGGACCGTCATATTGTCTTCAAATGCCCGCAGACCGGCATGAACGTTCAGCATCGGCTTACGGCCGAGCTGTCCGATTCCAGGAATACGCACGATTCGGTGACGTGTCCGGCGTGCGCGCGCCTGCACCTGATCAATCGCACGACCGGTAGGCTGCTCGGCGAACGCCCTAGCTGACGGATGGCGCGAGGCGCCGAACCTGATCTTCAATCCCGCGACTAATCAAAGGCTTGCCGTGACCTGCACCTGCGGCGATCCGTCCTGCCACTCGGGCGCCATGGTCTGTGCCCCCGCCATCTGCTATCGAGTGAAGCGTTTGATCCCGTGGATTGGTCCGATGCGTCGTTGCACCCGCAAATCTCGCAAAACCCTGCTTCCAGCGGCCACCGCACTGGGGCTTGGCCTTTTTCTTGGCCTTCTCCCGGCCCGAGCCGCCGATGAGGAGGCACCTAAGGGACCGGCCGTCACGGTGCTGAAGGCGGCAAAGTCCTGTTTCTCAGACATCGTGGAGGCGAGCGGCACGATCATCGCGCGCGAGGAAAGCTCGGTGCGGCCCGAGCGTCCCGGATTGAAGGTGACGGAGGTGCTGGCGGAAGCCGGCGACACCATCACCGCCGGCCAGGTGCTGGCGCGGCTGGCCTTGCCCGAAGGTGGTACAGTCCAGGTGACGGCGCCGGTCGCGGGTGTGATCTCCGCTTCGACGGCACAGATCGGCGCACCGGCCTCGGCGCGCGGCGAAGCGCTGTTCTCGATCGTGGCGCGCAGCGAATATGACCTCGTCGGCCTGGTCGCCACCGCCGACATGAAGAAGCTCGCGGTGAATCAGCCGGCCACCGTGCGCGTCGCGGGTGCCGGCGACATCGACGGCAAGGTGCGCAAGATCGGGCCGACGGTCGAGCCGAACATCCAGCAGGGCATGGTCTATATCGGCATCTCGACGCCGCGGCGGCTGCTGCTGAATTCCAGCGGACGCGCGCTGATCAAGACCGGGCAGAGCTGCAATGTCGCAGTCCCCTTGACCGCCGTGCAGTACAGTCCCGCCGGCACCGTGGTGCAGATCATCCGCCGCAACCGCGTCGAGACCAAGCGGGTCGAGATCGGGCTGATGTCCGGCGGCAATATCGAGATTCGCGACGGCGTCAATGAAGGCGACATCGTCGTCGCCCGCGCCGGCGCGCTATTGCGCGAAGGCGACCCAGTTCGCCCGGTAACGGCGAGCGCGGAGACGAAGTAAACGCGTAAGAAGGGCTCTTGTCCCGGACGCGCAGCAGCGTGCACGCTGCTGCGCTGGGCCGGGACCCATCTCTCCCGAAAGCTCCGCATGAAGGCATGGGCCCCGCTCAGCAGCGCATCATTTCATGATGCGCCGCGTCCGGGGCACGAGACCTTGCAGGGTGTGAGGAACTAGCCGCCAGCCTGGTCGAACTGAACGTCTTCCAGGAGCGAGGACGACACCGTCGGGACCTGGTCGCCTTCGGAGGCGCGGGAGATGGCGACGCGGGTCTTGTTGAAGACGATTTCGGCGCTGCCCTGCGCATTGAGGTTGTTCAGGAGCTCGCTGACCAGCACGCTGTGCTCGCCCTTGCCGTCGTCGGCGACCTTGCCCGGCGAGGCAGAGGAGAGGATCAGCGCGTTGTCCGGCGCACTGATCGGCGCCAGCCCGTGGCTGTATGAGCGGAAGCGGCGCTCATAGGGATTACGGCGCGAAGCATCGACGACGACGAGCTTGGCCTTGGCGCCCTGCTCCTTCATCATCTCGAGCACGCTCTCGATCGACACGCCGTGGCGGCGGACGTCGCTTTCCTTCCAGATCACGGCATCGACCGGCAGCATGTAGCTCTCGCGGCCGGCTTGCACGCCGTAGCCACCGAAGAACAGCATGACGACGCTGTCGCGCGTGATCTTCGACTTCAGGCGGTTGACGGCGCGGACCATGTCGTCCTTGCTGGCGTCCTCCACCATGTCAACGTCGAAGCCGCCTTTGCGCAGCGAGGACGACAGCGCACGTGCGTCGTTGATCGACTGCGACAGCGGCGCATTGGCGTCGGGATAATGACCATTGCCGATGACGAGGGCGAGACGCGAGGTGTGGCCGACCGAGCCGGTGACCTCAGCGGTCGAGACCGCCTTGGCGGCATCGAGGGCGCGCATGTTGAGGGCAGCGTGGGCGCCGATCGCCAGCGACACCGTGCCGATCAGGGCGGCGGCGACCGCAATGGTGCGTCGGGAAATGTCGAGCTGCCTTACATTCATCTCGGTTCATTCCTGTCAGGAGCCATCGCGGCGCGCGCACTTGTCTGAGTAGCGCGATGGCGTCTTTAGGTTTGAGGGATTGGCCGGGGATGTGTCCCCGAATTGCGCGCAATTTGCGGCGCCGCACCAAACAAACCCTTAACCGGATATCGCCCCCACGGCAATAGATTGCCCTTCTTTTTAGCTAAAGCACTGAATATGCTGGTTAATTGGCAGCGTCACAGATGAGGATTTTGTCATCCTTTGAGCCCCTTTTCAGCCCTGATCGGGCAGCTCCTGTGTCCAATTTTTCCGTGACATTGGTCACATTTGTGTTCCCCGCGAATTCGTGACACTTTTCAATCACTTGCGGAGACATGGGCGCGCTGCCGGGACGGCGTGCCGTGAACCCCGGCAAGGCCCCGCGCGACCAGGTAATTCATGAGCTTTCATTATTTCGCCGGGCACGCCTTCCGCGCCCTGACGGCACGGAAGGACGGCCCCTCGCTTTACGACGTCTGCGATCCCGTGCTGGCGGGCCCGGCCACCGGCGATCCGCATCTGGCAAAATTCTACAAGACCGCGCTTGGCAATCCGGCCCTGCGGGCGCTGCTCCGCCGCGCCGGTCTGCCCGACCTGCGCGATGAGGCGAGGCTGACCCGGCTGCGCACGGCACTGACCCGCGCGCGTGACGATGCCATGCCCGACTGGGAAACGGTCGGCCGTCCCGTCGCCGACCTCCTCGACACCATCGCGCTCGACCATCCCAAGCCGCCACCGATGCCGTTCAACGGTGTAGCGCCGGCGCTGGCGGAAATCGACAGCGTGATCCGCGACTGCGCGCATCATCTGCTCCGCAGCTACCGCCAGAACGGCTTTCTGCCGACCTTTGCCGCGTTCAACCTGATCGGCGACCCCGACCTGCGCGGGCGCGAGCTGATCATGGCGCTGACCGGCTTGAACTCGCGCGGCTACAAGAACTCCTCGCTGCTGTTCAACCTGGCGCGCGTGTTCATCGCGCGCTCGAGCGCAGGCGCCATCATCAATCCGCCCTGGCGGGGCATCGCCGAGCCGATGTGGGAGCCGGTGCAGATCCGCCACCGCTCGGCCTATTACGACGCCTTCTTCATCGAGGCGTTGCTCGCCTATCGCGAGACCGGCCTCGCCTCGCCCGCGGACGCCACCGCCGCGCAGGCCGCGATCGCGGACATGGTCGATTTCTGCATCAACATCAGCCGCGAGGCGGTGAGCGGCACGGACGGCACGCGCTTCGACGTCATCACCGCGCTCGCACCGCCGCCGCATCCGCGCTTCTCCCGCTTCTTCGCGCAGATCAAACAGGACCTCGGCTTCGGCGTCTACGTGCCGGACTGCGACACCACGGCGTGTTCGTTCTCGGCCGCGACGCAGGCCGGCTCCGAGGATCCGATCCTCGCCCAGCCCCTGCTCGATTTCTACGTGGGCTACCAGGTGCGGGAGGGCGTCAATGAGCCGCGCGTCACCGTGCCGCTCAACGACAACATCGATTACGAAGGCGGCGTCGCCACCTGGATCGACAATCTCGCCGGCGAGCGGCCCTATGGCAACGATCTCGATCCAACGCTGAACCTCGACATCCTCGAAGTGTCCTTCCGCAATCTTAAACGCTGGAAGATTCTGGAGACGCCGGCGCGGCTCGCCACCGTGCATCGCATCATCGCCTTCCAGAAGCGGCTGGCGGCGAGCGGTGCCTTCGCCAATCCGCGCTCGCACATCTACTATCTGCCCGAGCTCTACAGCGCCTATTTCGGCCGCTGCTACGCCGCCTTCCTGTCGCTGCCGCTGGCCGCCCAGGCCGCGATCGATCCCGACGGCACCTTCGATTTCATCCGCGCCCGCGTGCTCGGCTATGTCCAGGGCGAGATGCTCGTCGCCGAGATGAACGCATTCGACGCGGCGCTCGCCTTGATCGCGCTCGGCCATCTCGGCGCCGATCCCAAGACCTTCGCGCCGGCGCTGAACTGCATCGTCAGAGCTCTCGGCGAAGGCGGCCGCCGCGGCCCGTTCCGTGCCTATGAATGGAACAAGATGAAGACCCCGACACGAATTCTGGTCGGCGGCCCCGAAGTCACGTCGGCCTTCGTCCTGATGGGGCTGGCGGTTGCGAGGCGGCGAATGGTGAATGGCGAATAACGAATGGGAGCCACCATCAGTCTCCCTACTCGCTATTCACAATTCGCCACTCGCCCCACCGATGACAGGAAGTTGAAAGCCCATATGTTGGGCAGGTGCTGGCCCGGCGGCCAAATACCGACCACAATTGCTGGGCTTATCGGAATTTTCATTACGCGCGGACCGGCATGTCGCGAACATTTCTTGGCTTGATTTTCCTCTTCGCCTTGCCGTCGCTGGCGCAGGCTGCCGACATCACCGGCACGGCAAAGATCCGCGACGGCGATACACTCCAGATCGGCAATACCCGCATCCGGCTCGGCGGCATCGATGCACCCTCGACCGACCAGCTCTGCCTCAACACCAAGGGCGAGCGCTGGACCTGCGGCGTGGCGGCGCGCGAGGAGCTCGCCAAATACGCCGAGGGCAAGAACTGGGTCTGCCATGCGAGGTCGATCGACCGCCGCGGCCGCACCGTGGCGCGCTGCGAGGTCGACGGCGAGGACATCCAGAAATGGCTGGTGCGCAACGGCTGGGCGCTGGCCTTCACCCGGATCTCCCACGACTATGAAGCCGACGAAGCGGTCGCGCGCGAAGCCAAGGCCGGCATGTGGCAGGGCGCCTTCATCGCCCCCTGGGACTGGCGCGTGCGCAACAGGAAGACCGCGATCCTCGGCGCCACCAAGCCGCCCGAAGGGGCCCATGCGATCCTGCTCGCCTCGGCATCGGGCGCCGTCGCGCCGTCCCCGGATTGCACCATCAAGGGCAACGTCAACAGCGCCGGCGAATGCATCTTTCACCAGCCGACCAGCCGGTGGTACGCGCAGATCAAGATGAAGATCAGCAAGGGCACCCGCTGGTTCTGCTCGGTGGAGGAAGCCGAAGCCGCAGGATGCCGCGAGACACGGCGATAGTCATGTCCGAACGATCGGCTTCTTGCATGATTATCCCGCGTTTTACGTGCTTTTCTTAGGGCCCGACGGCGCGTAAAAGCGTAAGTCGATGACCCTCCAGATCGTCTTCATCACATAAGGAAGAACAACAATGACCGTTCGCGCGGGCCGGGAATTTCTGGCCATCCCCGGGCCCACCACGATGCCCGACGAGGTGCTGCGGGCGATGCATCGTCCGGCGATCGACATCTATTCCAAGCAGATGACCGACCTGACCGAGAGCCTGATCAGCGATCTTTCAAAACTGTTCGCGACCAAGGGCAAATCCTACATCTACATCGCCAATGGCCACGGCGCCTGGGAAGCCGTGCTCAGCAACGTGCTGTCGCGCGGCGACAAGCTTTTGGTGCTGGAAAGCGGCCGCTTCGCGATCGGCTGGGGCCACGCGGCATCCCTGATGGGCGCCGAGGTCGAGGTGCTCAGGGGTGACTGGCGCCGCGCAGTGCGGCCGCACGAGGTCGAGGAGCGCCTGCGCCGTGACAAGGAGCACAAGATCAAGGCCGTCGTCGTCGTGCAGGTCGATACCGCCTCGGGCGTACAGAACGACATCGAGGCGATCGGCAAGGCGATCAAGGCGAGCGGCCATCCCGCGCTGTACATGGTCGACACCGTGGCTTCGCTCGGCTGCATGCCGTTCGAGATGGACAAATGGGGCATCGACGTCGCGATGTCCGGCTCGCAGAAGGGCCTGATGACGCCGCCCGGGCTCGGCTTCGTCGCGGCGAATGATCGCGCGCTCGAGGCGCACAAGAAGGCGAACATGGCGACGCCCTATTGGAGCTGGAGCGAGCGCGAAGGCACCGAGCATTATCGCAAATATGCGGGCACCGCGCCGGTGCATCTGTTGTTCGCGCTGCGCCAGGCGATCGACCTCTTGCACGAGGAGGGCCTCGAGAACGCATTCCGTCGGCATAGTCTGCTCGGCGAAGCCGCGCGGCGCGCGGTCGCGATGTGGTCGGAGGGCCAGGTGCTCGGCTTCAACATTCTGGAGAACAGCGAGCGTTCCAACACGGTGACGACCGTGACCGTGGGCAACGGTCATGATCCCGCGGTGCTGCAGCGCTATTGCAAGGACAAATGCGGCGTGGTGCTCGGCACCGGCATCGGCGATCTCTCCGGCCAGGCCTTCCGCATCGCCCATATGGGCCACGTCAACGCACCGATGCTGCTCGGCACGCTCGGCGTGATCGAGGTGGGCCTCAACGCACTGAAGATCCCGCACGGCAAGGGCGGGCTCGAGGCCGCGGTCGCCTATCTCGGCGAGCAGGTCGGGGTGTAGGCTTGGGTTAGGCTTGGGCGTAAGCCAAACACTCCAATGTCGTCCCGGCGAAGGCCGGGACCCGGTACCACAGGATGTGGTTGGGCGAAGACTCGGGGTTACCAGCTCGTGCGACGACTTCTCCCTGGGGGTATGGGTCCCGGCCTTCGCGGGGACGACGGCGGAGTTTGACGCGACCTTCCAGCCCCACAGCCGCATTGAGCTTCTTTAAATCCCCCACTTTCGCTCCGATATAAAGGCAGGACACGCCCCCTGACGCGAGGATCGACTTGACCAAAACCGCCAGCCCCACCAAGCCCCCCGTCGCGCCGCAGCGGCCGCATTCGTTCACCCGACACGGCATCACCGTGAGCGACGACTATGCCTGGCTGAAGGATGCGAAATGGCAGGAGGTGCTGCGCGATCCCCAGGTGCTCGATCCCGACATCCGCAAATATCTCGATGAAGAGAACGTCTATACCGAGAGCCTGCTCGGCCATACTGCGCCCTTGCAGAAGACGCTTGTGCGCGAGATGCGCTCCCGGATCAAGGAAGATGATTCCAGCGTGCCCTCACCGGACGGCCCGTTCGCCTACTTCCGCAAGTTTCGCGAAGGCGGACAGCATGAGCTGTTCGGCCGCCTGCCGCGCAATGGCGGCGACAGCGACATCGTGCTCGACGGCGATGCGCTCGCAAAGGACCACAAATACTTCAGGTTCGGCGGCAGCCGGCATTCGCCCGATCACAAGCTGCAGGCCTGGACAGCCGACACCAAGGGCTCCGAGTATTTTTCGATCCGCGTGCGCGATTGGGCGACGGGAAAAGATCTCGACGACCTCGTCGAGGAAACCGATGGCGGCGTGGTCTGGAGCAAGGACGCCAAAAACTTCTTCTATGTGAAGCTCGACGACAATCACCGACCGATGCAGGTGTGGCGGCACCGGCTCGGCACGAAGCAGGCCGACGATTTCCTGGTCTATGAGGAGCAGGACTCCGGCTGGTTCACCCATCTGCACGAGAGCACCAGTGGACGTTTCTGCGTGATCGCCGGCGGCGACCACGAGACCTCCGAGCAGCGGCTGATCGATCTTGCCAATCCCGACGCACCGCCGCGACTGGTTGCGGCGCGCGAGGAGGGCGTACAGTATTCGCTCGCCGATCGCGGCGATGAGCTCTTCATCCTCACCAATGCCGATGATGCCATCGACTTCAAGATCGTCACCGCACCGCTCGCGACATCGGAGCGAAAGAACTGGCGCGATCTGATTCCGTATCGTCCGGGCATCTACATCATCGATATTGATCTCTATGCCGGCCACCTGGTGCGGCTGGAGCGCGCCAACGCGCTGCCGGCGATCGTGATCCGCGATCTCGGCAACAGCGAAGAGCACGCCATCGCCTTCGACGAAGCCGCCTATTCGCTCGACACGATGGGCTCCTACGAGTTCGAGACGACGAACTTGCGCTTCTCCTATTCGTCGATGACGACGCCGTCGGAAGTCTATGACTACGACATGGCCAGGCGCTCACGTGTCCTGCGCAAGCGCCAGGAGATTCCTAGCGGTCACAATGCGGCCGACTACGTCACCACCCGCATCATGGCGAAGGCCGATGACGGCGCCGAGGTGCCGGTCTCGATCGTGTATCGACGCGGCCTTGCGCTCGACGGCACGGCGCCGCTGCTGCTCTACGGTTACGGCTCCTACGGCGCGGCGATGCCGGCCTCCTTCAACACCAACCGCCTGTCGCTGGTCGACCGCGGCTTCGTCTACGCCATCGCGCATATCCGCGGCGGCGCCGACAAGGGCTGGGGCTGGTATCTCGACGGCAAGCGCGAGAAGAAGACCAACACGTTCGACGACTTCGCCGCGAGCGCACGCGCGCTGATCGCGGCAAGGTACACGAGCGCAAGGCGCATCATTGGTCACGGCGGCTCGGCCGGCGGTATGCTGATGGGTGCGGTCGCAAACCGCGCCGGCGAACTGTTCGCAGGTATCGTCGCGGAGGTGCCGTTCGTCGACGTGCTCAACACCATGCTCGACGACACGCTGCCGCTGACGCCGCCGGAATGGCCGGAATGGGGCAACCCGATCGAGAGCGAGAAGGATTTTCGTACCATCCTGTCCTACTCGCCCTACGACAACGTTGCGGCGAAGGACTATCCGGCGATCCTGGCGATGGGCGGCTTGACCGATCCGCGCGTCACTTACTGGGAGCCCGCCAAATGGATCGCGCGCCTGCGCGCCACCATGAGCGGCGGTGGCCCGGTCCTGCTCCGCACCAACATGGGCGCGGGCCACGGCGGCGCATCGGGGCGCTTCGACCGGCTGGATGAAGTCGCGATCGTCTACGCGTTTGCACTGTGGGCGGCGGGGATGGCGGAGGCATAGGCCTCGCTGCCTCCCCGTCGCCGTCCTGGCGAAAGCCAGGACGACATTGGAGATTAAGGCGCAAGCTACCGCCACATAGTTCCCTTACACCGCCCCGTGCGCCTCCACGTAGAGCGCGTAGATGGAGTGACAGCTTGCCATATAGAGGCGGTTGTTCTTGGGACCGCCGAAGCAGAGATTCTCACAGCGCTCGGGCAGCTTGATGAAGGCGAGCGGCTTTCCTTCCGCATTGAACACCATCACGCCGTCGAGATCCTCGGACTTGCCCTTGAGCTGGTAGACCTTGCGGCCGCCCACGTCGTTGGGCTCAGACTGCAACGCGCCGTTCGAGCCCCAGCCGCACCACAGATTGCCGTCGCGGTCGACGCGAAAACCGTCGAGCGAGCCCTGGTCGGCGGCGTCGATCAGCTTGGTCTTGCCGCCAAGGCTGCCGTCGTCGCCGACATCGTAGCTCCAGATGCTGCGGTTGGGCGTGCCCTTCCATTCGACGATGTAGAGCTTCTTCTCGTCCGGCGAGAACGCCAGGCCATTCGGATTGACCAGATCGGTGAGGACGGCGGTGAGCTTGCCGTCCTTGGCAATGCGATAGACGTTGGTGGTGGCCTGCTCTGGCTTTTCCTTCTTGCCTTCCCACTCGCCATTGATGCCGAACGTCGGATCGGTGAACCAGATGCTGTCGTCGGATTTCACCACGATGTCGTTCGGCGCGTTCAGCCGCTTGCCCTCGAACTTGTCGGCCAGCACCGTGATCTTGCCGTCCTTCTCGGTGCGGGTGATGCGGCGGGTGACGGAGTGCTCGCAGGTGACCAGGCGCCCCTGGCGATCACGTGCATTGCCGTTGGCGTAGTTGGCATTGCTGCGGAAGACGCTGGTCTGCCCGGTCTTCTCGTCGAACTTCATGATCCGGTTGTTGGGAATGTCCGAGAACAGGAGATAGCCGCCCTCCGGGAAATAGGCCGGCCCCTCGGCCCAGCGCATGCCGGTCGCGACCTGCTCGATCGTCGAGGAATAGAGCCGGTATTTCGCAAAGCCCGGATCGAGGATCTGCACGGCGGGATCCGGATAGCGCTGGTTCGGCGAGAACGGGAAAGACTGCGCGCCCGCGGTGCGCGCCAGCAGCGTGGAAGCCGCCGCTGCACCAGCACCGGCCAAGAGATCGCGTCGTGACAGATTCATTGAGGTTTCCTTCCTGATTGGCTCTGAACCGACCGTTATGACGGCCGGCCCGTGTGACGATGTGGTTGATGCGGACTAAAGCGCGATGAGGATCGTCATCGCGCTTCAGGTCGTTGTTTGAGCATGATCTCCGCACAAACGCGTTCCGCGTTTGTCGCGAGGGAAAACCGCGTCACACTTTTCCGGATCATGCTCTAACGGCCGTTCGCCTTGCGCCAGGCCGCGAAGTCGGTGAGTGTCTGCGGGTCGGTGGCCGGATAGAGCCCGAAGATACCATGGCCCTTGCCGACTTCTTCCGTGACGAAGTCCTCGAACGCGGTCATCTCGAACGTCTCGTTGGCAATCTCATCGGCGAGATGCGCGGGAATGACGATCACGCCATCAGCATCACCGAGGATGACGTCGCCGGGAAACACCGGCGCGTCGCCGCAGCCGATCGGGACGTTAATCTCGATCGCCTGGTGCAGCGTGAGGTTGGTCGGCGCGCTCGGGCGGTGATGGAAGGCCGGGAAGCCGAGCTTGGCGATCTCGGCGGAATCACGAAAGCCGCCGTCGGTGACGACACCGGCGACGCCGCGCTTCATCAATCGCGTCACCAGGATCGCGCCGGCGGATGCGGCGCGCGCGTCCTTGCGGCTGTCCATCACCAGCACGGCCCCGGGCGGGCAATCCTCCACCGCCTTGCGCTGCGGGTGGGAGCGGTCCTTGAACACATCGATGGTGTTGAGATCCTCGCGCGCCGGCATGTAGCGCAGCGTGAAGGCCTCGCCGACCATGGTCGGCTGATCGGGGCTCAAGGGGTGCACATCCTGGATCATCTGGATGCGCAGGCCACGCTTGAACAGCGCGGTGGCGACGGTGGCGGTGGAGACCGACTTGAGCTTGTTGCGGGTGGCGTCGCTGAGTTTTGTCATTTTGTTCTCACTCTCTCTTTCGTCATTCCGGGGCGCGCGAAGCGCGAACCCGGAATCCATCGGGCCGCAAACGCTGCGGAGCAATGGGTTCCGGGTTCGATGCTTCGCATCGCCCCGGAACGACGGGCGGATCAATAAATCGACGGCTCGCCGATCGGTGCGCCGAAACCGGTCTCCAGGAAATCAAAGTCGCAGCCGTCATTGGCCTGCTTGATGTGTTTGGTGAACATCCAGCCATAGCCGCGCTCGAAGCGGCGCTCGGGCTGCTTCCATTCCGCGCGGCGTTTGGCGAGCTCGGCCTCCGGCACATCCAGATTGATGGTGCGCGCGGCGACGTCGAGCGTGATGCGGTCGCCGTTCCTCACCAGCGCGAGCGGGCCGCCGACATAAGACTCCGGCGCGACGTGCAAGATACAGGCGCCATAGCTGGTGCCGCTCATGCGCGCGTCCGAGACGCGCACCATGTCGCGCACGCCCTGCTTCACGAGTTTCGTCGGGATCGGCAGCATGCCCCATTCCGGCATGCCCGGCCCGCCCTGGGGCCCCGCGTTGCGCAGGATGAGGATATGATCCTCGGTGACGTCGAGGTCGGGATCGTCAACCGCCTTCTTCATGGACGGATAGTCATCGAACACCAGCGCCGGCCCGGTGTGCTTGAGGAAGCGCGGCGCGCAAGCGCTCGGCTTGATCACGCAGCCGTCCGGCGCAAGATTGCCCTTGAGCACGGCGAGCGCGCCCTCTTTGTAGATGGGATTGTCGACTGGGCGGATGACATCATCATTGTGGACCTCAGCGCCGGTGATGTTCTCGCCAAGCGTTTTCCCGGTGACCGTGACGCAATCCAGATGCAGGTGCTGCTTGATCTGCTCCATCAGAGCCGGCAGGCCGCCGGCGTAGAAGAAATCTTCCATCAGATAAGCATCGCCGCTCGGTCGCACGTTGGCGATCACGGGTACCTTGCGGCTGGCCTTCTCAAAGTCATCGAGGCCGATGTCCTGGCCGGCGCGGCGCGCCTGCGCGATCAGGTGGATGATCGCATTGGTCGAGCAGCCCATCGCCATCGCAACCGCAATCGCGTTCTCGAACGCCTTTCGCGTCTGGATCGTCTTCGGCGTCAAATCCTCCCAGACCATCTCGACGATGCGGCGTCCGCATTCGGAGGCCATGCGGATGTGGTTGGCGTCAGCGGCGGGGATCGAGGAGGCGCCGGGCAGCGTCATGCCGATCGCTTCCGCAATCGCGGTCATGGTCGAGGCCGTGCCCATGGTCATGCAGGTACCGTAGCTGCGGGCGATACCGGCTTCGATATCGACCCAGTCCTTGTCGGAGATCTTTCCGGCGCGCCGCTCGTCCCAGTACTTCCAGCCGTCGGAGCCCGAGCCCAGCGTCTTGCCCTTCCAGTTGCCGCGCAGCATGGGACCTGCCGGCAGATAGATCGCGGGGATGTTCATCGAGGTGGCGCCCAACAGCAGCGCTGGCGTGGTCTTGTCGCAGCCGCCCATCAGCACGACGCCGTCGACGGGATGGCTGCGCAGCAGCTCCTCCGCGTCCATCGCCAGCAGGTTGCGGTAGAGCATCGTGGTCGGCTTCAGCAGCGATTCCGACAGCGACAGCGCCGGCAACTCGATCGGCAGACCGCCGGCCATCAGGATGCCGCGCTTGACGTCGTCGACGCGCGACTTGAAGTGCATGTGGCAGGGCTGCGCGTCCGACCATGTATTGAGGATGGCAATGATCGGCCGGTCCTTCCACTCCTCCGGCGCGTAGCCCATCTGCATGGTGCGCGAGCGATGGCCGAACGAACGGAGGTCATCAGGGGCGAACCAGCGCGCGCTGCGGAGCTGATCGGGCGTCTTTTTCTTGGTCATGATTGGGTACCCCATTTCTGGACGGTATTCCGCTCGATGGCGCGGAAGATCAGGTTCTCGACAAAGAGCCCGATGATAATGACGGTCAAGAGGCCTGCGAAGACCGCGGGGATGTCGAGCAGGTTGCGATTCTCGAAGATGAACCAGCCGAGGCCGCCCTGCCCCGAGGACACGCCGAACACCAGCTCGGCCGCGATCAGCGTGCGCCAGGCGAAGGCCCAGCCGATCTTCAGTCCCGTGAGGATCGAGCCGAATGCGGCCGGGATCAGGATCTTTGCGACATAAGGCAATCCGCGCAGGCCGTAATTGCGCCCGACCATGCGCAGCGTGTTGGACACGCTCTTGAAGCCGGAGTGAGTATTGAGCGCAACCGGCCACAGCACCGAATGGATCAGCACGAAGACGAGGCTGCCATTGCCGAGCCCGAACCAGATCAGCGCCAAGGGCAACAACGCGATCGCCGGCAGCGGGTTGAACATTGCCGTCACCGTCTCCAGGAAATCGGTGCCGATACGGGTCGAGATCGCGAGCACGGTGAAGATGGCGGCGAGCGCGATGCCCGCCGAATACCCCATGAACAGCACCTTGAGCGAAGTCCAGGCGCGCAGCGGAATGGTACCGTCTTTGACGCGCTCGAACAGCGTGGCAATGGTGTCGTGCAGCGTCGGGAATAGCAGGGGGTTATCGAGATAAACGCCGTAAGCTTCCCAGATTGCGGCCAGGAACAGGATGATGACGGCCTTGCGGATGAAGCCGTCGTTCCACAACAGCTCAAGGGCGTTCAGCTTGCGCTCGACTTCCCCGGCACTGACGGCGTCCGCAGCCGATGCGGCTCGCAGCAGAATTCTCGCTTCGCTCATGACCGGCTCCCTCAATGTGCCGTTGCCGCGGACGAGAATAGGAGATCATGAATCTCCTTCTCCAGCCGCCCGGCGCTGCCATCGTCGGTGGAGACGCGGTCGACATCGACGACCTCCGCCTTGACGCGTCCGGGATGCGGCGACAGCAGCAGGATGCGGTTGCCGATCCGGATCGCCTCCGCGATCGAATGGGTGACGAACAGCACGGTGAATTTGGTCTCGCTCCAGAGCTGGAGCAATTCGTCCTGGCAGGTTCGCCGCGTCAGCGCATCGAGCGCCGCGAAAGGCTCGTCCATCAGCAGAATGTCCGGCTCCATCGCCATGCCGCGGGCGATGGCGACGCGCTGCTTCATGCCGCCGGAGAGCGTGTGCGGATAGGCATCGACCACGCGGGTCAGCCCGACCTTCTCGATATAGGCTCGCGCACGCGCCTCGGCCTCCTTGCGCGGCAGCCGCCGTGCGGTCAGGAGCGGAAACATCACGTTGGCGAGCACGGTCTTCCAGGGCAGGAGCTGGTCGAACTCCTGGAAGATCATCATCCGGTCCGCGCCGGGACCGACGATATCGCGTCCCTGGATCGCCATCCGCCCTTCGCTCGGAATCATGTAGCCGCCGACTGCCTTGAGCAGAGTCGACTTGCCGCAGCCGGACGGTCCGAGCAGCACGAAGCGATCGGACTTGTCGACGGTGAAAGAGACCTTTTCGGTCGCGGTGACGACGGCGCTCGAGGTCTTGTAGCGCAGCGTCACCCCGCTGACATCGAGAAGCGCCATGGGCTCAGCTGCCCTTCAGATCGTGCGCAACGGGGAGATAATAGTCCGTCCACGCCTTCGGCTGGGTCTTCAGCGTTCCGGTCTTGAACAGGTGGGCGGCGAACTTCATCGTGCCCTGCGGTTCGAGATTCCATTCCATCATGCCGGGCTGCTTGAGCAGATCCAGCAGCTCCTCGACCGAGGTCTTGTCGCCGGTGACCTCCTTGTAGATCTCGACCGCTTGCCTGGTGTCGCTGCGGATCAGGTCCTGCGCTTCCTTGGTCGCGTCGCGCACGGCCTGGATGATCTTTGGATTGGCGTCGGCAAATTTTGTGGTGGTGAAGAACTGCGCCTGGCTCAGAGGTCCGCCCATCACGTCGGGTGAATTCAGCACCACATGCGCGCCCGGCACGTTCTTCAGCTCGAGGAAGCTGAACGGCGGAATCGAGAAGTGACTGTGCACCTCGTGCTTGGGATTGACGAGCGCGGCATAGGCGTCGGGGTGACCGAGCTGCACCGTGTTGGCATCGAGCTTCGACCACTGATCGGCGCCAAAGGCTTCGGCAGCTGCGATCTGCAACACGATGGCCTGGGTCGAGACCTTCACCGTCGGGACCGCGATCTTGTCGGTCGGGCCAAAATCCTTGATCGACTTGATATTGGGATCCCTGCTGATCAGCGTCATCGGCTGCGCCGAGGTGGCGACGATGCCCTTCACACCACCGCGGGTGCGATCCCACAGCAGCAGGAGATTGCCGGTGCCGGTGTTGAGGATGTCGACGCCGCCCGCGAGCAGAGCGTCGGTCTGCGCGCCGCCGCCGGAAAAGGTGATCCATTTGGTGGTAACGCCTGATACGCCGAGCGAAGCCGCATGCTTCTCGATCAGCTTCTGCTTTTCCATGATGTGGCTCGGCATGTAGAAGATGCCGGGCTGGCGCGACAGCGCGACCTCGGACTTCTGCTGCGCTCTCGCGGGGGCCGCCGATACGGCCAGAGTGGCGCTTACGGCGACGATCAGGGCGACGGCAACGAAGCCATGCTGGAACTGCTTGATCATTGTTGTTCGTTTCCTCCGGCCGGCATTGACGAGCGGCGCTACTGATGCACTAATGCATTAGTGCATCAAAGGCAAGCGCGCGGAGCCGCCGCCATGGAAGTGCCCCATACCGCGCCTCGCGCGGCGACCCGTCCCGGCGCGCGGCTCGACCGCGCCCGGCAGGCCGCCCCACAGGTGTTCGAGCGGCTGCGCAATGCGATCCTGTCCCTTGATCTGCCGCCGGGCTCGCCGCTGTCGCGCGCCGCTCTCGCCGCGCAATTCGGCGTCAGCTCGACGCCGATCCGCGACGCATTGATGCGGCTTGAGGAAGAAGGGCTCGTCGACGTGTTTCCGCAGCACGCGACGGTGGTCAGCCGGGTCGATGTCGGCCGCGCCCAGCAGGCGCATTTCCTGCGCCAGGCGCTGGAGCTCGAGATCGTGCGGCTGCTCGCGGAGAACCATGACGAATCCCTGATCATCCGCCTCGACCACGCGATCGCGCTCCAGCAGCAATTCGCCAAGGGCGGAGATTTCGAGAGCTTCATCGCTGGCGACAATGATTTCCACGCCCAGCTCTACACGGCCGCGGGGAAGCAGGAGCTCTGGACGCTGGTGCGCAGCCGCAGCGGACATATCGACCGTTTGCGGCGGCTGCACCTGCCCTCCCCCGGCAAGGCCCAGAACATCGTGCGGCACCACAGATTGATCACCCGCGCGATCGAGGCCGGCGACGCCGTTGCCGCGCAGCAGCACTTGCGTACGCATCTGTCAGGCACGCTCAGCGAGCTCGACAGGATCCGGGCGCGTTATCCGGAATATCTGAGCGACTAGGCGCGGTACAGCCACCGGCTGTAACATGGTAGGCTTACAAGCGCGCATATGGGTAGCTCTCGTCCGAGCCGCGCCACAGGACACATTCCATCGTCGCGAAGTGCTTGCAGGTTACGCGGAATCCGCGCAACAATTTCCCAGTCCCTGCTTCGACCGACATGGTCGACCTGGACCAGGCTCGGGGGACTGGAACTTGGCCAACATCCTGATCGTGGATGACGATCCGGCCGTGCAGATGACGATCCGGCTGCTGCTGGAGAGGGCTGGTCACCGCGTAACGGTCGCCGGCGACGGCCGCCAGGGCCTTGCACTGTTCGAGGCAGGTCAGTTCGAGCTGTTGTTCCTGGATATTTTCATGCCCGGAATGGATGGACTGGAGACGATGCGGCACATCCGGGCGCGAGCGCCGGCGGTGCCGATCATCGTGATTTCCGGCCGGTCGGCCGCGCCCGACGCCTACGCCGAGCCGGACTTCCTGAAGATGGCGACGAGGCTCGGCGCAGTGGCGAGCTTGCCCAAGCCGTTCCGCCCCGGGGCGCTGCTTGCGGCCGTCGACGATTGCCTCCAGGCGAGGAAGCCAAGGACTCCTGATGCCAGCACCAGCGGCAGATGATGAGGGCAGCGGTTCTGCGACGCACCAGGACAAGCCGAACCGTGCCCGAAACCGCGAGACGCGCGACATGACGCTGGCGACGCGGCTCGCTATCGCCATGACTCTGCTGGTTGCGGTGACCGTGGCTGCGGTGGGCTGGCTGAGCTCCTCGAGCGTCGAGCAGGCCGTTCTGCCGCGGGTGATCGATCGGCTCGAGACCCACTCGCGGCTGCTGGCATCCGACATCGAAGGCTACGTCGCCGGCGCGCGCGGCGATATCGCCAGCTACCGCGCGGCAGCCGCACTCAACGGCCTGATCCGCGCGCATATTGCGGGCGGGACCGACACGCAGGATGGCGTGTCCGAGAAAACCTGGCGCGACCGCCTCGCGGCGCGCCTTGCCGCCGAGATCGATTCCAAGCCGGCTTACGCGCAGTTTCGTATTATCGGTGTCGAGGAGAGCGAGCCGGAGCTGGTCCGGGTGGACCGAACCGGCCCCGGCGGCTCGGCGCGGGTTGCTCCGAATGACGAGCTCCAACGCAAGGGTGAACGCACCTACTTCCAGGACACGATTCGTCTTCCCCCGGGCGAGCTCTACGTCTCGCAACTCGAACCGGCGAGTGATCGGGGCGGCACGACGACAGCCCACACACCGACGCTGCGCGTGGCCTCTGCGCTGTTCACGCCGGACGGCAAGCCGTTCGGAATCATCCTCGTCAATGTCGATATGCGTCCGGCGCTGGAGCGTCTCCGTTCGCTGGTCCGCCCGGGCGAGCAGCTCTACGTCGTGAATGCGCGCGGCGACTATATCGTGCATCCCGACCGCAGCCGCGAGTTCGGCCTTGCGCGCGGCGAGCCCAACAATTGGGTGAAGGATTTTCCCTATTTTGCGGGTCTGATCGGGGCCAGCAAGGGTGCTGGCCAAGTCGTCAGGGATGCGCGAGGCCGGGTTGGCGGCGCAGCTTTCGCGCCGGCGCTACTAGCCGGCAAAGAGTGGCTCGGAATCATCGAGATTGCCCCCAACACGACTTTCGCCCGTTTCGCCGCGGCGATCCAGAACACGACGTTGTCGGTCGGCTTGATTGCGGTGCTTGGCGCAGCCGCGTTGGCGCTCCTCCTCGCGAGAACCCTGACACGGCCGGTCGTGCAACTGACGCGCGCCGTCGAGACCGTCGGCCGAGGCGGCGAGATCGCCATTCCGGTCGATGCGCCGGGCGAAACCGGCGCACTCGCACGGGCCTTCGCGCGCATGGTAGCGGAGGTGCAGGCCAAGACCGCGGCTCTCGAACGCGAGGTCCGCGAGCACCGCCGCACTGAGGCCGCGCGAAGCCATCATGCCGCGCGCGAGCGCCTGTTCAATGCTGCGGTCGAATCCTCCGACGATGCAATCGTCATGCAGTCGCTCGACGCCATCATCACCGGCTGGAATCCCGCGGCGGAACGGCTCTATGGCTATTCGGCGGACGAGGCGATCGGCAAGCACACCTCGATCATCGTGCCTCCCGACCGCCGCGAGCAGGGCAAGGATTATCTGCGACGGATCGCACGCGGCGAGCCGATCGAGCGCTTCGAGACGGTGCGCCTGCGCAAGGACGGCACCCCTGTCGAGATCGCGCTCAGCCTGTCGCCGATCAAGGGTCCTGGCGGCGAGATCATCGGCGCGTCCGGATCGGCTCGTGACATCACCGAAGCCAGACGCACCGAGCGGGCGCTACAGCAACAGCTTGAGGAACGCCGGCGGATCTTCGACGCCTCGCAGGACCTGATCATGATCATGGATGCGAGGGGCTATGTCGCCCAGATCAGTCCGAGCTCCGAAGCCATCCTCGGATATCGGCCGCAGGAGATGGTCGGCCGCAGCGGCGCCGACTTCATCCATCCCGATCATCTGGAGCGGTCACGCGAGGATATGCGGGCCTTGCGGCGCGGCGAACGGCCGAAGCTCGCCGACACTCGCTGCCTCCACAAGGACGGGCACGAGGTCTGGCTCTCCTGGCTCGGGACCTGGTCTGCCGAGATGAAGCGCTTCTATTTCGTCGGGCGCGACATGACCGAAGCCCGGCTTGCACAGGAATCGCTACGGGAAAGCGAGCAGCTCGCCCGCAACATCATCGAGACATCGCTCGACGCCTTCGTCCAGACCGACGAGAACGGCACCATCCTGGCCTGGAACTCGCAGGCAGAAAAGCTGTTCGGCTGGTCGCGTGACCAGGCACTGGGCAGGAACAACATCGACCTGATCGTCGCCGAGAGCGAGCGCGAAACGATCAAGGCCGGTCTGCAACGCTTCGTGACCTCGGGAGACGGCACGCTCCTCGAGCGCCGGCGCGAGATGATGGTCCGCCGCCGAGACGGCAAGGAGTTCGAGGCCGAGCTGAGCGTCACCGCGCTGAACCGTCGCGAAGGACTGCTGTTCAATGTCTTTTACCGCGACCTCACCGACAAGATCGCGGCCGAGGAACGTATCCGCCACGCCGAGAAGATGGAGGCGGTCGGACAGCTCACCGGCGGCGTGGCGCACGACTTCAACAACATCCTCACCGTCATTACCGGGACGATCGAGATTTTGGCGGAAGCAGTCGAGAAGGAGCCGCAGCTTGCCGCCATCACCAAGATGATCGACGAGGCCGCAGCGCGCGGCGCCGAGCTGACCCAGCACCTGCTCGCCTTTGCGCGCAAGCAGCCGCTGCAACCGCGCGAGATCGACGTCAATTCGTTGATCGTCGACACGGCCAAGCTGCTGCGCCCGACGCTGGGCGAGCAGATCCAGATCGAATCCGTGTTCGAGGCGGAAGGCTGCGTGGCGATCGTCGATCCCAACCAGCTCACCACCGCCCTTCTAAATCTGGCGCTCAATGCCCGCGACGCCATGCCGAACGGCGGCAAGCTGATCCTGGAGACGGGAGCTGCCTATCTCGACGAGGTCTACGCCAACATCAACGACATCCGCCCCGGTCACTACGTGCTGATCGCGGTCAGCGACACCGGCGCCGGCATTCCGGCAAAGCTCCTGGACCGGGTGTTCGATCCCTTCTTCACCTCGAAGGGACCCGGCAAGGGCACCGGGCTCGGCCTCTCCATGGTCTATGGCTTCATCAAGCAATCCGCCGGCCATATCAGGATCTACAGCGAAGAGGGACACGGCACCACGATCAAGATGTACCTGCCGCCCGGCGTGACGGCGACTGCGAGCAGCGAGGGCGTGACGCCGGCCACGATCGAGGGCGGAGACGAGACGATCTTGGTGGTCGAGGACGACCGCCTGGTGCGCGACTATGTGTTGGCGCAGCTGCACTCGCTGGGCTACGCGACGTTGCAGGCGGCCAATGCGGCTGACGCGCTGGCAATCGTCGCGGCCGGAAAGCCGTTCGACCTCCTGTTCACCGACGTGATCATGCCGGGCAAGATGAACGGCCGGCAGCTTGCCAACGAAATCCTGAAGACCAGGCCAGATCTCAAAGTGGTCTACACATCAGGCTATACCGAGAACGCGATCATCCATCACGGACGATTGGACTCCGGCGTGCTGCTGCTCGCCAAGCCGTACCGCAAGTCGGATCTCGCAAGGATTTTACGCAAGGCGCTGGGCGGCTGAGGTAAGCGTTTCGCGCTTTCTCTCGTGTCCCGGACGCACTGCAGCGCGCCAGCGCTGCTGTGCAGAGCCGGGACCCACAACGCTTGCTCTAAACTGGAGAGATGGGCACAGCTCAGCAGCGCATCACTGCGTGACGCGCTGCGTCCGGGGCACGAGAGAGGATCGTCTACGACGCGCGTTGCGCGGCCGTCATCACGATGCGGATCAGATCGGCCGCGTTCCGGGCACCGAGCTTCTTCATGATGTTGGCGCGATGGTCCTCGATGGTGCGCGGACTGATCCCGAGCGTGCGGCCGGCTTCCTTGTTGGAGGCGCCCGCGGCGAACTGCTCGAGCACCTCGCGCTCACGCCGGGTCAGGGGCTCGCGTCCGGGAAAGTGGAGCTGACCGAACTTGGGCGAGGCGCTCTCCGCCTGCCGACGTGCATACGCCCCAATTGCCTCGTCGAGCCGGTTGACGATCTCGCTGCCGCGGAACGGCTTCTCGATGAAGTCGAGTGCGCCGTTCTTGATGGCGCTGACCGCCATCGAGATATCGCCCTGCCCGGAGATCATGAAGATCGGCGCGGGATAATCCTCGCCGTGCAATTCTCTCAAAATGTCGAGGCCCGACTTGCCGGGAATGTGGACGTCGAGCAGGATCGCGGCGGGCGTGCGGTTTCGCGCGACCGCGAGCAGCGCGGCGCCGTCGGCAAAACAGATCACCTCATAGCCCGCCGCCTTCAACACCATCGACAGGGTGTCGCGAACGGCAGGGTCGTCGTCGACCACAAAGATCTCGCCACGGGAGGTTTTTTCGGCCATGTGCCACGTCCATCCGGCATGAGAAGACTTGTGTCCGCGCCAAGCGTTTTGGCGATCGGCACGGATTCGGCCCACCCCGCATTTGTACGGGACATGAAGTTAACGCACAAGTAGCGGCGTAGTGCCTAATGGCTGGGGGACGGAGAATATCCATGCAAAATTTTGCTGGCACCGATCCGCGTGTCGCGGCGGCCATTTCCGACAGCCGTCAGTTGATCGCGGCCGATCTTCGCTCTTTGATCGCGCAGATCGAGACCAGCATACGCCGGATCGAGGCCGCGATCACGCTGGTTGACGCCTGCGATCCGCCGGGTTCCATCGACGTCTTCGTGCTGGACGACGTCACGCCCCGCTACGCCACGGCGAGCGCGGCGCTCGGCGCCTGCTGGGTCGGTCTCGACGTCGCCTTAAAATCGCTCTCTGATTCCGGCAGATTGGCTGAAACCACGACCGCAGCGGCGGGGCAGCCGCGCCTGATCGGCTGAGTCCGCGCGTCTTAGGCGCGGTGACGCTCCACGATTGCATCGGTGGCGACGCCGCCCCAGGTATGCATCGTCGGCAGACCCATCGCGGTCTTGCCGAGATTGGCGAGGCTGATACGGAGCGCCGCGAGATCCAGCGGCTTCGGCAGGCTCTGCAGTTCGATCCCCACGGAGCGGGCAAAGTGGCGGGCGGCACTGCGGCGCCGGGCATCCATGCCGCTGATGACAATCACGGAGCCCGCGAATTTCGCCTCCGACATCACGCGCAGCACCTCGATGCCGTCGCCGTCCTCCAGCACGAGATCGAGCGTCACACAGTCGAAGCGCCCGGCGCGAAGCTTGCTGATCGCCTCCGAAACAGAGGACGCCACGGTCACCTCATGGCCAGCATGCTTGGCTGCGACCGTGATCAGGCTGCGCTGCGTGGCATCGTCATCGACGACCAGAAGCTGCAGCGGGCGCCGTTCGCCGGCATCAGACAGGTTTGACGGGAGAGAGGAGAAGGAGCTTCTTGGCATCACCGGATCCTGCGATTGAGACCGGCAATTCATACAGCGCACGCGCTTAGGCCGCGTAAAATGGAGGCCGCGAATTCAATCGGATGTTTTGAGCAAATCCGACACAACGCGTTAAGAAAGCGAGCAAGAGGCCGCTGCCGTGCTCAGACTATTGCGTCATGACCCGCGGCGGCGCGCTTCTTCTTGTTCTTGCCGCGCAGGAACTGGATGTCCATTTCCGCGCCGTTGACGCGCACCAACTCGCAACGGCGATAGGCAAGGCCCGTCGAGGACAACAGGAGAAAAAATTCCTTGAGGTTCAGACCCTGGATCGAGCCTTCGACCGTGAGGATGGCATCGGTGTCGGAAATCGCGTTGAGCTTGCAATCGCGACGCCACGTTCCGCACCCTTGCCATCCTCGCTCATGCGCGCAGCCCTGCCATCGCAGCGGTCCTCGGAGGCGCCGCAGCGATCACGGGCCTTGCGCCGGCGCTGCGTGCGTCATTGGGCTTGTAGAGGCCGCGCCGTTCCGGAACCGGACGGAAGCTGTCGGTCAGCCCGACCACGGTTTCCGCCGCCCCGAGCACCAGGAAGCCGTCGCCCTCGACCTGACGCGCGAGGCGGTTGAAGATGTTGATCTTGGTCTCCTGGTCGAAATAGATCAGCACGTTGCGGCAGAAGATCACATCGAAGGTGCCGAGCTGGGAGAAGTCGTGCAGCAGGTTGAGCTGCCGATGCTGGATCATGGCCCGCAGCTCGGGATTGATCTGCCAGGTCTCGCCGGTCTGCTTGAAATATTTGACCAGGAGCTGGATGGGCAGGCCGCGTTGCACCTCGAACTGGCTGTAGATGCCCGCCTTGGATTTCTCCAAAACCTCCTGCGACAGGTCGGTGGCGATGATCTCGACCCGCCAGCCGGTGAGCGCCGCGCCCATCTCCTTCAGGCTCATCGCCAGCGAATAGGGCTCTTGCCCGGTCGAACCGGCGGCGCACCAGATGCGCACGCTCCGGCGCGCCGCGCGCGCCTTCAGCACCTCCGGCATGATCGTATCGCGGAAATGATCGAACGGGACCTTGTCGCGGAAGAAGAAGGTCTCGTTGGTGGTCATCGCTTCGACCACGCTGGTGATCAGCGCGCTCGAACCAGCTTGCAGTTTCTGGACGAGCTCGCCGATGCCGGAGAGTCCGGCCTTGCGCGCGAGCGGCAATAGCCGGCTCTCGATCAGATATTGCTTGTCGGCAGACAGGTCGAGACCGGAATGGTCTCTCAGGAACTTCCGCAGATACTCGTACTCGGGCGGGGTCACAGGGCAGCCTCTTTCAGGATTACCGGAACACTCAAGCCAGGAAGGCTTAGGCAAAGGCTTGTCCGACCGGGATCAAGCCGACTTCAGCGAACTTGTCGGCGATGATGTCCTTGTCGAACGGCTTCATGATGTACTCGTTGGCGCCGCCGCTGAGCGCCTGGGCGATGTGGGCGACGTTGTTCTCGGTGGTGCAGAACACCACCTTGGGCCGGTCGCCGCCGGGCAAGCGGCGCATGTGGCCCATGAATTCGAAGCCGTCCATGACCGGCATGTTCCAGTCGAGCAGCACGGCATCGGGTAGCTTCTGCTGGCAGATCTCCAGCGCCCTCGAGCCGTCCTCGGCTTCTGTGACTTCGAATTCCAGGCCTTCCAGGATGCGGCGCGCGATCTTGCGCACGACGCTGGAATCATCGACGACCAAACATGTCTTCATTTTTATTCTCCGGCTTCGATGTTGTTGGGCTCACGCAGCCATTTGCACTTTGGTTTCGAGTTCGAGGACGCGATCGACGTCGAGGACGACCATGAGCTGGCCGTCGAGACGGTGGACGCCGCCGGCGAGCTTG